>CADCPK010000060.1 GCA_902803215.1 uncultured Lachnospiraceae bacterium | reverse complement strand
GCTCAGAGTTGCGAAGTCCGCTCTTCCCCTCCCCCACGCCCCCACCCCTTCCAGGCACGCTTTTGGAACATTGGGCCAATGGGGACGTTTCTCAGTGACCCATTTTTGCTTGCAAAAATGGGTCACTGAGAAACGTCCCCATTGTCCCAACCGACTTTTTAAGTGGTCTCGAACCGTCCCCATGTAAACATTGCAGAGTTGTGAGAGATAAACTTTTTTTAAAAAAGTACTTGACAAACCAAATATATTTGATAAAATATAATCGTACAAAAGATAGATAGCGAGAGAAAACACCAATATTTTTTTATGAAAACTAATCAGCACAAGACAGATCAAACAGGAGGAATTTATTATGAGCAGCATTTATGATTTTTCTGTCAAGGCACCTTCGGGGGAGGATGTTTCGCTCAAGGAGTTTGAGGGCAAGGTAATGGTTATTGTTAATACGGCTACGGGTTGTGGATTTACGCCGCAGTATAAGGATCTTGAGGAGATGTATGAGAAGTATCACGAGAAAGGCCTTGAGATCATCGACATCCCCTGCAACCAGTTTGCGGGACAGACTCCGGGGACGGATGAGGAGATCCATGAATTCTGCACACTCAAATACAACACGCAGTTCCCGCAGATGAAGAAGAGCGATGTTAACGGCGAGAATCAGCTTCCGCTGTATACATACCTGAAGAGCCAGAAAGGCTTCGAGGGCTTCGGCAAAGGCGTCAAGGCTATCGCGATGGGGGCTATGCTTAAGAAGATCGACAAGAATTACAAGAACAATCCTGACATCAAGTGGAACTTCACCAAGTTTGTTGTCGACAGAGCAGGCAACGTTGTCGCCCGCTTCGAGCCCACTGCAGACATGGCAGCGCTCAGCAATTGTGTTGAAGCATTGCTTTGATCATCACATGGGCTGGCTCACTCCATTGCTGAAAGTGGTTTGCATGGACGAACCAGAGACTGTGAACAGCAACAAGATAAACGAAGATTTATTCCTGCCGAAAACAGATTTATGATTATTGCCGGCAAACATGATAGTGACTGCTCGAGACAGGGAGCAGCGTCTTCAGGAAAGAATCTGTTTTGCCATAGATATTTAGCCGGTACAAGTAAGTCCCCTCCTTCAAAAAGCGCAGAGCCTTTAAGGAGGAGTTAGGGGACTTGCCCTGTGGCAGGCGTGGCAGAGGTCTCACATGACAGCCCACAGAGTGGACTATTGGTTACCGCCAAGTATCGAAGCAGATTGCCGGTGACCTTTGACTGAGTAATTATCTTTTATTACTGCATTAGAGCGATAGTATATAATATAGAAGGGAAATTTCAAAAAATCATGGAAAGATATGATATAGTTATCATCGGAACCGGTCCCGCCGGTGTTTCCGCGGCGATCACCGCGACCATCCGCAAAAAGAAAATCCTTCTCGCCGGTTCGCGTTCACTCAGCGCCAAAGTCGAAAAAGCGCACGAGATCCTCAACTATCCGGGGCTTCCCGCCATCTCCGGAGCTGATTTCCAAAAAGCGCTCCTTGGCCATCTGGATTCCATGAACATCCCCATTACCGAGGACAAGATCACGCTGATCTACCCGATGGGCGACTACTTCGCAATCCAGTCGGCGGGCGGAAATTACGAGGCTTCTTCGGTCATCCTCGCTACCGGCGTGGTAGCAGGCAAGCCGCTTCCTAATGAAGAAGAGTACCTGGGCAGAGGCGTAAGTTACTGCGCGACCTGCGACGCCGCACTCTACAAAGGCAAGACGGCGGGCATAGTCGGCTACTCTCCGAAGGAAGAGGAAGAAGCTGACTTTATGACAGAATACGCCGACAAGGTGGTTTACTTCCCGCAGTACAGCGAAGAAGTGCACACCAAACCGGGCGTAGAGGTCATTCGCGAGAAGGTCACTTCGATCGTTCCGCAGGGCTTCAAGGCAGGCGGCGTCGAGACAGCAGAAGGAAACACCTACAACTTTGACGGCGTTTTCATCCTTCGCGACAGCGTTTCCCCCAAGCAGCTTGTACCGGGCCTCGAGCTGGACGGAAACCACGTCAAAGTAGCACGTGACATGAGCACGAACATTCCGGGATGCTTCGCCTGCGGCGATATCGCGGGACTTCCTTATCAATATGTAAAATCGGCCGGTGAAGGCAATGTGGCTGCGCTTTCTGCAGTCAAATATCTGTCCTCCAAATAAATCCGGCGAATGTGCTGCATGAGGCAGCGGCCGAAACGGGAGGAGGTATCTGCTCTCTGGATAAATGCGGCGAAAGTGCTGCATGGTGCAGCAACCGAAACGGGAGGAGATATCTGTCCTCCAAATAAATCCGGCGAACATGTCTTATAAGACAGCAGCCGAGCAGGAGGAATTAAATGGCACCGAACGATGAAGTTTTAAAACTGGAAAATCAGATGTGTTTTCCGCTTTATGCCTG
>CADCPK010000059.1 GCA_902803215.1 uncultured Lachnospiraceae bacterium | reverse complement strand
TCAGATCAGGTCACGGTATGAAATACGCCCGGCTCTGCTGTAAATCGTCTGAATATTTCGAAAAAAGCAGGTCGACGGGGCTTAGGCGGGTGTTTTGCGCCTTCATGAGATGAGCCAAAAAATATGCGATTTTTTACTCATCCAGGGCTTGACATATCACCGCTGGACTTTCGTCCGGTAGAGGTTTTTTGTTTTTTGTTGAGATCAGTTTATCCCCTACAGTGGTGAAAAAGTAGCTGATTTCCGACCCGGATTATTGATTTTCCGACTTCGGTCTATTTCTCGTTTGCGGCCTTTTTGCGGTAATCCGACGGTGCCATGCCGGTAATCTTCTTGAACATCTGCGAAAAATTGGTGAAGTTCTCGTACCCCACTTTCGAGGCGACCAGAGTGACCGGTATGCTTGTATTGGCAAGAAGTTTTTCTGCATAATCCATCTTTGTTTTCAGTACATATTCTTTGTAACCCAAGCCTGTTTCTTTCCGAAAGACACGTGAAAAATAGTCTTCATTAAGAAATACATATTGTGCGGCTTCTCTTCTGGATACCATTCTGTCCATGTTGTCCTCCAGATACCTTATAACCTCTCGCACTCTTTCTTCCGCCGTCATGGCACTGTCCTCCTGAGCGTTGGATTTGTCGGATGTCAGTGCATGGATGCAGTCGTCCACGGCCTTCAAAAGCTCTGTATCGGAGTGATAGCTGTGCAGCATTTCTTCATGGGTGAACGTATCGGAGAAAAGTTCCGAAAGATCTTTCTTTTTCTCATAGCAGGCCACCGAAAGGGCCTCCATGATTCCATGGATGATCTGCTGCCGATAACCGGTGCTGAGATATCCGTCTCTCTCCGCAAGCCGCAGCAGATTTACGATCTGGTTCCGCACCAGGGTGTAATCTCCCCGGATCATCCACTTTCCCCAGCGAGCGCTGTCAGGCTTTCGGTCCTCCTGAATCTCTGCCTGCTCTGTAAGCTCATCATAACCATCACTCTTCCGCAGGATATCCGCCCGGATTTTCAGCGCTCTGATGCATTTCCGAACCGCTTCCTCGATATCCGGGATGCTTGCGGGCTGTATAATATAGTCGAAGGCCCTGTTCTTCAGGGCTTCCTGCGCATAAGAGAAATCGGCGTGAGAGGTCAGAAAGATGCAGTACACATAAGGAAAATTCTCCAGCACCCATTTTTGCAGAGAAATGCCGTCCTCCTGAGGCATCTCGATATCCGTAAGCATGATGTCCACCGGTTTCTCCGACAGGCTCTTTTTGGCTGCAGCGGCGCTGTTCGCCGTATATACGGTATCCACCCCCAGGCCGCCCCAGTTTACCAGCTTCTCTGTTGCTTCCAGTATCTTTTCCTGATCGTCCACAAGCAATACTGTCATTTCGTCACCTCCGCTGCTATCTGATCTTCTCTGTTTTCTGTATCGTGAATCTCTTCTATATATTCCGGAAGGATCAGCTCGCTCACCGCTCCGCTTCTGTTCTCAAAATACCATGCTGGCTTCTGTTCTCCGGCATAGACGACCTGAAGGCGCTCCAGAAGGTTCCGGACGCCGATCCCCATCCTGTTGTCACCGACATCTCCGCCGTTGTTCAGAATGTCCAAAAGCTCTGCCGGATATCCGGGACCATTGTCACGAACCGTGATATCAAGAAAGCTGCCTTCTTCCGTATTTCTGTCCTTCACTGAAATCTGTATCTGCAGAAGGCTTCCATCCACATTTCGCGCGTATTTTACCGAGTTTTCCACAAAAGTTTGGATCGAGATGATCGGGATCAGTTTATCCTGCGCCGATTCGTCCACCGTGATCTCACAGGAGAGCGGCTTACTGGTCATCAGTTTCTGCATATCCTCATAATTCCGAACAAAATCCAGTTCTTCTCTTACCCGCACAAAGCTTCTGTTCTGCTGCAGAAGGTAGCGCAGATGTACCGATAGGCGCTGAAGGAAAATTTCTGCCTGATCGTATTCCTTGAGCGCAAGCATGTAGTAGGCATTCTTGAGGCAGTTCGTGTAAAAATGAGGGGCCAGCTGGATCTGAAGATATTGACTGTGAATGCGGGCTTTTTCCAGCTCTTCTTCGTAGAAGCGAATCTTATAGTGTTCCACCTCGGCCAGCAGAAGCCTGATGGACTGCTTCACATCATCGATCTCTGTGATCCTGTTCGGCGCGGAAAAATCGACTTCCCACTCGCCCGCCTGAATATTCTGCAGTGCCTCGGTCATATCCTGCAGGGGGCGGGAAAGTTCCCTGTAGACAAACCTTTGTGTCCAAGCCATTCCGAAAATGAACAGGATGATCAGCATAAAAAAGATCAGGTGCAACCGGTTCATGTACAGCCAGATATTGTTGGGGAGGATCTCGACTACCGAGAGGTTTACGTTGTTTCCTTTGTGATAATATACAGCTTTGCCTTCGGTCATATTCCGCCCGGCCTGAAGGGCCGCAAAATCGATCTTCTCTGCAGTCTGACTATTATCACTGTCTGCCTCTTCGCTGTTGATCGGCCAGGTTTGATAAAACTCTCCGTTGTACACCACACCATATACTGCGTTTGATTCTTTTGTGTCGGGCAATCCGGCCGTAAGGCTGATGAAGCCGCCCACTGCCGCAGTGTTCTTTTTGAAGAACAGGCTGTACCATTTCTCCGTCTCCGAAGCCTCTACATTATCTATCGGGTTCTGTTCTGACGGCAAAAGAATCTCGCGGATTTCTGTCTTCAACAGCTGAACTTCTTCAAAAGAAATATCCGGATTGACTGCGTACTGCATATGTTCAAAAGAATCATAAAACACGAACAGGCCGCTGAGTCCCTGATTGACTTTTGTCTGAACACGAATCAGATTCATAAGATTATACAAATGATTCCATCTTTGCGCGACTGAGGGATAGACCCCGACACCGGCAAAGTCACTGTTCCCGGAGTAAATTTCCTTCACGATCCGGTGGAGCTGAGAGTAGTTTGTCTCCAGTGTCTGCATATAAGCCTGCAGGTTTTCTTCCCGAGTCTCGTTTTGATCCTGCTGCCATGTCTGCACCATATGATAAAGCAGAAGGCACAGCAAAAGTCCTACCACCGTCATGAAAAGCCAGGTGGCGCTGAGGATTTGTTTTTTCAGGCTGAACATACGTTTTTTCATGATCGGCTCCTCCCTTTGCGTGTCCTTTTCCTGTTTCTTTTTTTCATATTATCATTAATTATGCTCCTTTTCCATATATTATGTGTGCCGTGAGTTCACAAAAAATTCACGGTACCTGACACCATAAAAGAATTTTTATGGTGTCAGGTACCGTAAAGAAACTGTGAAGGCCCCGTGAACAAACTGTTAACATTACCATTCAGTCCCAAATTTCCTTTATTCTTCTTTCTAATGGTATTTTGGCAGTCCTATGATATTTCTGATTTCCAACATATTGACCGAGCACTCCAATCTTCTCCCGTATCTCCTTTAAACGATCTACACAAAAAGATCTTTTCAGCCCTGCGTCTGTTCCCACCTTCACAAGGTCTTTATCTGAAATACCTTTTCCCTTTCCATTCACGGATGTTGTCTGTTCTCCCCAATATGTATCACTGTATGTCAGGTCATAAGCGGGCGCGAATCTCCAGCCGTTTTCCTCTGTGTACAGAAATGAAAAGTTCTTTGTATGGTCGTCTCTGTTATGCGTCAGCACATTGAAACACATGATACGATATAGCTGTTCTTTATCTTCATTATTATCTCTTGTCAGCATACGGATCAGTTTCATAAACGTTGAGTAATCACATGATGGGGCGCGAAAATCAGTTTCGAGAAGGCCTGCAAATGTCACGCAGAATATCTTTTTTCCTTCTCTGCGGTCAAATCTTTCGGTTTTGAAATAGCCTTCGCATATAGATGAAGGTACCAAATCCGTCTCTGTCATGATAATTCCGCAATCTTTTGCGCAGAGGGAATAGTCATATTCTCGCTTACCGCTTATCGCCGGATCTTTACTTGCAGGAAATTTTACTATCCAATCTTTATCGCCTTCGGATAATAATATCTTTGGCCTTGTTCCGCCGCTTGAGCCTCCCATATGGTACAAAAGGTCAAGCTGATCTGATGTTTTTGATGATAAGATGTTTTCACATTCTTCAGCGATTCGGTCATAATTCAACCCTGCTGCATCGATACGATAATCTATTTCTTTTGCCGGATGATATTCCAGTGCACCCATGCCGGACTTTCCGATGTAAGCAAGCCTGTGAAGCGTCCCGACATCACCTTTATCGATTCCCAAAGAACTCAAATGTCTGTCCAAAAGCAATTGTCCCCAACTGTCCGGAAGGCTGTCAGCAAACACGCCAAACATGCCGCCAAATCGGTCGCGGCACTTCTCCGGCGGGATAAACACACTATTGTTTAGAGGAAGTGACAGGGGACTGATCGAAAATCCATTTCTTAACCATTTATCTGCGTACTGAAAGGCTATCAGATGATTTGGTGTTTCCGCCAGATATCCTACGATGTCACCGTGGTAATAAACTTCTATCTTTTTAGTGTCTGTCATTGATTACCTCATCTATGTTTGTGTAAACCGGACGTGCAAAAAGATCCTTGATCTCGTCAACCACCCCGAGTTCCATTGACAGTTTGATAAATGATTCTAACGAAATCAACCCTGTCTGCTCAAATCTGCACAATGATGCATAGCTCACATTGCTACGCGCTGCAAGCCGGCGCTGTGTTATTTTTTTCCTTTTTCTTATATCCTTTAAGCGCGTAGCCAGCATCATTGCTACATCTGACGGCGCAAATAATATCTGATCATAATTCTCCATAGTGGACCATCTCCTTTATTAATATATTAGTATTTTTTTGGTAATTCGTCAATATTCGCTAATATATTAGTAATGTTAACATTTCCTTTACGTCACAGAAAATTCACGGTACCTGACACCATAAAAAGTTTTTTATGGTGTCAGGTACCGTGAACAT
>CADCPK010000058.1 GCA_902803215.1 uncultured Lachnospiraceae bacterium | reverse complement strand
GCTGGTTCCGATGATAACACTCGCCAGACCGATGACCATCGCGCCGGTTCCCATCGAAATCTCAAACACACGCTCCTCCTGGCAGAAAATACTGCCCGCAAGGGCGATCAGACCATTCGCAATAGCCAGACCCAGAATCTTCATCTTTCCCCGGTCCCTGGCCAGCGAAGTCACCAGCTTATCGTTGTCTCCGACCGCACGAAGCAGATACCCCGAACGGCTCTCCATATAAAAATCCAGGATGATCTTGGTCACCAGAGTAAGAAGGAAGATGATGATCAGCGTCGCATAAGGACGAACACTTTCGGGAAGCACTTCCTTGGTAAAGTTATTCTTGAAGATCGTATCCTTCGAAAACAGCGGAACATTGGAGGTCCCCGCTATTCTCAGGTTGATCGTCCACAACGCGGTCATCATGATGATACCTGAGAGGAGGTCCCGCACCTTCCCTTTTACATGGATCAGTCCGGTGCACACGCCTGCCAGAGCTCCGGCGCAGAACGCGGCCGGAAGAGCCAGGTAGGGATTCATCCCCCTGGTAATGCAGAAAGCGGTTACAGCCGCCCCCAGCGGGAAGCTCCCGTCAGCCGTCAGATCCGGAAAATCCAGAATCCTGTAAGTGATCAGTATTCCGAGGGCAAGGATACCATAGATCATCCCCTGCTCCAGAATGGTTCTCAAGAAATCCATCTTGTGACCTCCATTTTGCCGATAAACTCAAAGACAGGAGGAGATGTACTCCCCTCCTGATCATTTTGACGAATTGATTTGAAAACTGCTGTCTGTTCGTTACTATTCGCAGCCTTGAGGCTGTGAAAAACAATACCTGTTCAGAACGGATTCTGATGCATCAGCTATATGTATGTATTTACTCTTCTACTATCTCGTCGAACGTCTCCGCCGCCTTATCACTGACCTCAGGTGCAATCTCAATACCAAGGTTCTCGGCAACCTTCGTATTCAGATAAAGAGCCGCTTCTTCGATCGTCTCATACGGGATCTCGGAAGCTTTCTTCTCGCCCTTCAGCACCTGCGCAGCCATCTTTCCGGTCTGCACACCAAGAGCCACATAGTCCAGTCCCTCAGCTGCCAGACAGCCGATCTTAACCTGCTCGATCTCACTGCCGAAAACAGGGATATTCTTCTCGTTCGCCATCTCCAAAATAGTCGGAAGCGATGCAACTACCGTATTGTCGGTAAGGTTGGTAAGGCAGTCGACATCTGCAAGGATCGCCTCTGCTGCCAGAGGAATATCTGCGGTTGCCGTAATACCCTTGGTAACGATCTCAAAATCATAATCCGGCGCAAGTGCCTCATACTCTTTGATCGCAGACTCGGAATTCGCCTCGCTTGTGGTGTACAGGATTCCGATGGTCTTCGCCTCGGGAAGGATCTCACGGATCATCTCAAGCTGCAACTGCACAGGAAGCTTGTCACTTGTACCTGTGATCTCACCCGCAGGTGTACCATCCTCCGCAGCAAGCTCCGCCGCAACAGGATCGGTAACCGCCGTAAAAATAACCGGGATCTCCTTATCCATAGCAGCATTAAAACAGCTCTGCGCACTCGGCGTAGCAATACCCACCATCATATCCACATTGTCCGACGCAAAATTGTCCGAAATCTGGCCCGCGGTGCCCATATCCGCCGCAGCATTCTTATAATCAACCGTCAGGTTCTCCCCCTCAACAATGCCTTCCTCAGCCAGCCCCTGAAGGAATCCCTCACGGCAGTTGTCCAGCGAACCATGCTCCGCAAACTGCTCAATTCCAATCGTATATTCCGCATCCTCCGCAAACACAAACACCGAAGAAGTCAGCGCCATTGTCAATGCGAGAGTACCTGCTGTCATAACCTTCATGCTTCTTTTCATAGTGAATCTCCTTTCTTCAGCGCCGTACCCATGTTGCATATAGTCAACGATAACCGGCAATTCACTGCACTGCGTGCAGCTAACCGACAGTTCGCTCCGGGTATGTCGGTCAAATTAACAACCGTCCATTCCACGAACTTTAATTCATAAAGTCATTCCGGCGCTTTTTCCCTTTAACACTTTAACACAGTCAGCAAGGATTGTCACTACATCTTTACAAAAAATAATACAAAAAAGCCAACCTCAGGTTACCATTCACGCCCCAACACATCCTGCTCCGCAGGCGGTCACAGCGCGAAGTGGCATCAGGCTGTGAACCGTTGTGCCTGCCCGAAGAGACAAGACGCTTAGAAGAACTTAGCCGCGAAGGCTCTCCTGAGCAGGCTATTTTAGTTCTTCTTAGCGG
>CADCPK010000057.1 GCA_902803215.1 uncultured Lachnospiraceae bacterium | reverse complement strand
TTCGGATAGGTGATGCCAAGGCCTTTTAGTACCTTCTTCGCTTTATTCAGAGTTGCTTCATCATTGGACTGTTCAAAATCTATTGCTACGATGCCGCAGCCCTTTTCCTGCATTTTATCGTGAAGCTTCTTAAGATCTTCCATCTCGTCCATACAGTTATGGCACCAGGTTCCCCAGAAGTTCACCATGGTAATTTTGTTCTTGGCAAACAGTTCTTTTGTACTGACGGTGTTCCCGTCCAAATCGGTAGAGGTAAAGTCGATCTTCTGACCAATCATCTCTTTGACTGCATCTACAGGTGCATAAAATTTGGATTCCTTCAAAGCTGCCGGAAGAGCCTGCTTCACAGTTTCATATTCACCGGCGTAGTTTTCTTCAATTTTGTCTAAGTAGCCCTCATCATCGCACGGAACAGAATAAAATGTGTAGCCATCTGCCGTGGCAATTTCCTCTGCATCATCATAATTCAGGGGACCTACCTGCTGACTATATGCCGCGTCGTAAGCCTCCCGGGCTGCGTCCAGATCCTTATCGGTTGCCAGCACCATATTAAAAATGCTCCGGGAGTTCACTATGTTTAAAAATTCCTCATCTGTAATGCTCTCATCGTTTCTCAAAGCGGCTTCGTACATATCCCTCGCTGTGGCGAAATACATACAAGCGAACATGTATACGTGATGATCTCCATCAATCGCTCCGACGCCTTCAGCGTCAAAAACACCTTCCCCGGTCTGAAGCTCAGCTGTTTTTGCAAAATCAATGCCTGCATTTTTGTAAGAGATCATTTCTGTTTCGGTTGAAGCGGATACACTGACGGAAGCCATGAGTGCAGCGCCTACTATCAATGCTGCTAATTTTTTCATTTTTAATATCCTTTCTTATAAAAGACAGGGGACGGGAAACACACGCGGACGGTCCCGGTGTGTTCTTTTCAAGACAGAGAACCGTCCCCTGTCTTGCCAAAATACCCCACCACTTCCTCGCACGTCTTCAGGCCCCGCACCTCTTCGGGATCCACTTGGGCGTTCAGGAACTGATTCAGCCGGAGCAGGCACCCGGTATCCTCACGGCGGAAGGCGCCCATGACGGCCACGCGGATCTTGTGGGATTTCCACATGATCTGATGCTCGAACACCGCAATGCTGAGCCGCGTCTCTGTGGCCGGTATAAGAGAATGCAGAAAAAGCACACCGGGCCTGATTTCGAAGGAGGAGAGCGATTCGCGCCTCAGTATATCCGACTCGAACTCCGCGGGAACCACTCCGTCGCGGATAAACTCCTCTGCCATCATCTCTATCACTTCGAAGCGCCCGGACACGCTCACCTGGTCGTGCTTGTAAGCGTTTTTCCACAGATTCCCGGTCAATTCATCATTCAGGGGATAAAGTCTCTCGATGCGATAATCGCGGATATATTCGGAAATTTTCCAATAGTCCTGCGAGGGCAGAAAGGCGCCTATCCGAATTACCTTCACGTCGGTTCTGTCCGTCAGTTTTTTCCGCACCGTCGTCAGGATCAGATCGGCATCGCTGAACCCGCGCACATCCTTCGCGTTGACCGGCAAAAGTGCGATCACTTTCAGATATTTATCGAACGCCGCAAGCACCTTTCTTTTTAATGCCCACGCTGCCGGCATATTCATGTGGCAGCAAATGACCGTCCGCAGCTTAAATTCCGGATGAGTCTCGGCGTAAAACTCAAGAGCTCCGCCGATGATCTCAGCCAGGTGCAGTATCTCGGTCTCGGTGATGTAATACCCCAGATGCTCCATGGCAAGATCCTGCATGCACCACGCGATCTCATATTCGGGCAGAAGCATCTCCCGCGCAATGTCTCGACTCTCTACCTTGTTAAAAATATGATCCTCGGTCTTCAGATAATTAAGGAAGAACAGCAGCGTCACGACAAAATCCGTGTCCGCTTTCAGATCGAGCTGATAGATATCCCTGATCCTCTCTATGTATTCTTCCGCCAGTCTCAGTGTTTCCGGATCGAAATGCTCCTCGTAATTATCCCGCGAAATCACGGACATGTCAGGCAGCCTGGAGATAGTGATCAGCCGGCCGATCTCTTCTTTCTCTTCCTGCGGAAAAATCTGCCCGTATTCTTCCGCTAAAACCGCAAACAACTCATCCACGGCCCTCACTATATCTGCATCTTTGAGCCCTGCACACGTTTTCTCTTTGAGCGCGTGACCCGAGGTGACCCTGTGTATCATGATCGCGATCGCCAGATTCAGCGCCACAAGATTGGGGTCTTCCATCGCGATGTGGTTTCTGAACAGGATATCCGGAAGGATGCTCAAGATGGTGTCCATACTCTCCTTTTCCAGGAACAGGTAAGTATAATAAGCGTTGCTTCTT
>CADCPK010000056.1 GCA_902803215.1 uncultured Lachnospiraceae bacterium | reverse complement strand
TGGGAAGCTGTAAAACCCGGAGCGCTGTCTTTTAATATACTTGCCCTTTTAAGAGATTCGACATCGGCGCGTTCGGGAGACGGGGAGCTCAACGTTCCTGCAAATAAACGTTCTTCTGCCCCTGTGAGCGCGCCTGAGCCCTTCAACATGCTCTCTTTCCCCGGGATATCTCCGGACAACGGTCTCTGCACTCTTTCCTGCGCAAAGCTCTGCGGCCTCGATTCCCGCAGACGCCTCACCTCAAAAGGCTCCGGCACGGTTCCCGGCTTTTCTCTCAGCGTCTGCGCAGATGTGCGCTCGTCCTTTCCTGCCTGTACCGTGGGGATAAGGCTCCTGCCCGAAAGCGCGTCCTGCACCATCCGGCATATCGTTTCGTACACCTCGGGACCTCTGGCAAAACGCACCTCCATCTTGGACGGATGTACGTTGACGTCGAGCTCGTTCCCCTTCATCTCGATGTTCAGCGAGACAAACGGAAATTTGTGCTGCATCAGAAAGCCCTTGTAGCCGTCCTCGATCGCCTTGGCGATGATCTTATCGCGGACAAACCTTCCGTTGATGTAGTAATTTTCGAAAGAGCGGTTTCCTCTGGCGATCTCGGGCTTTCCGACAAAGCCGCTGATCTCCATAAAATCCGTGCTGCACGAGACTTCGATGAGCGATCTGGCGATATCCCGCCCATAGATGCTGTAGATCACTTCCTTCGGGCTGTAGTTTCCCGAGGTATGCAGACGAACCTGTCTGTTCTGTATATATTTGAATGAGATTTCCGGGTGTGACATCGCAAGCTGCTCCATGAGCGTGCTGACATACCCGGCTTCCGTTGTATCCGATTTTAAAAATTTCGCCCTTGCCGGAGTGTTATAAAAGAGGTTGCGCACGAGGAAGGTCGTTCCGTCGGGCGCGCCTGTCTCTTCTATCTTCTCCTCGGTTCCGCCGCTGATCAGGTACCTTGTACCCGCCATGGCGGAAGGCGTCTTGGTGATCAGTTCGACCTGCGCCACAGCCGCTATGCTCGAAAGAGCCTCCCCTCTGAATCCGAGCGACGCGATGTGTTCCAGGTCCTCTACTTTCCGTATTTTGCTGGTTGCATGGCGCAGAAAAGCCGCAGGCACCTGTCCGGCATCAATGCCCGAGCCGTTGTCGGTGATGCGGATAAGCTTTCTTCCGCCATCCGCTATCTCCACCGTCACGGCAGTGGCTCCTGCGTCTATCGCGTTCTCTACCAGCTCTTTGACCACAGAGGAAGGACGTTCCACGACCTCCCCCGCAGCGATCTTGTCTATCGTATTTTTATCCAATACCTGTATATCGTTCATTGTTGCTTACCACCGGTTTTTGATCCGGTTCTGCAGATTGTACAGAAAATTCAGCGCTTCCATGGGAGTCATATTGCCGATCTCCAGCTCCTGTATTTCCTTGATGATATCATTGTCCTGCACGGTATCAAAGAGTGACATCTGTCCCATATCCACCTGGTCATAAGTGATCTTTTTATGCGCAGGTTTGGAAGTCAGGTCTTTGACTGCGGCGGTGATGTCCGCACCGGCCAGCTCTTCCACAAGCTCCTTGGCCCGGTTGATCACCGAGTCGGGAACTCCGGCCAGCCGGGCTACCTGGATACCGTAGCTCTTGTCGGCGCCGCCCTTCACGATTTTTCGAAGAAAAACGATATCATCGCCCCGTTCTTTGACGGCGATACAGTAATTGTGTACTCCGGCAATCTTGCCCTCCAGTTCGGTCAGCTCGTGATAATGTGTGGCAAAAAGCGTCTTTGCCCCGCACAGCTTTGTGTTGCTGATATGCTCGATCACGGCCCATGCGATCGAAAGACCGTCGAATGTACTTGTGCCGCGTCCGATCTCGTCGAGGATGAGAAGGCTTCGGGCTGTGGCGTTTCGAAGAATGTTGGCGACCTCGGTCATCTCGACCATGAACGTACTCTGACCGCTGGCCAGGTCGTCCGAAGCACCTACACGGGTGAATATCCTGTCTACGATACCGATGTTCGCACTCTTTGCCGGAACAAAGCTGCCGATCTGCGCCATGAGCACGATCAGCGCGGTCTGCCGCATGTATGTGGATTTACCGGCCATGTTCGGTCCGGTGATGATCGACACGCGTTTCTTCTTCTGATCAAGATACGTATCGTTGGCGATGAACATATCATTATCGATCATTCGCTCGACCACCGGATGCCGACCGTCTTTGATGTCGATCACGCCGTTTGTGTTGATCTTCGGCCTCACATAATTGTTCCGTGCCGCGGTCAGAGCAAGAGAAGCAAACACATCGACGGCGGCCACGGCCTTTGCGGTCTTCTGAATCCGCACGATCTCTTCGGCCGCCTTCTCCCTTACCTCACAGAACAGCTCGTATTCCAGCGCGTAAAGCTTATCCTCCGCGCCGAGGATCAGATCCTCCAGTTCTTTGAGCTCCTGTGTGATATATCTTTCTGCGTTGGAAAGTGTCTGCTTTCGCACATAGTAATCCGGAACCTGTTCTTTAAAGCTGTTTGACACTTCCAGCGAATAGCCGAACACACGGTTGAACTTGATCCGCAGATTTTTGATGCCGGTCTTCTCTTTCTCCCTCGCCTCGAGCTCCGAAAGCCACAATTTGCCGTCGGTCCGCGACTTTCTGTATTTATCGACGCTCTCGTTAAAACCGTCGCGGATGATGCCGCCTTCCTTCTGGGCTATGGGCGGATCATCGCAAATCGCGCTCTTTACCAGATCGCACAGATCCTCCAGGGCATCCAGGTCCTCGTTGATATTCTGCAGAAGAGGCGCCTCGAATTCCTTAAGGATGTTTTTGATATGCGGAAGCATCTCCAGCGAAGAAGCGAACGCCAGCATGTCCCTGGGGTTGGCCGAGCGGTAGGTGATGCGGCTCGCCAGTCTTTCCAGGTCATACACCGGCCCCAGATATTCTCTGATCTCGTCCCGCAGCATCGGCTGTCTGTTCAGGTCCTCGATGGCGGTCAGACGCATCTCGATGTCATCTTTATCGATCAGCGGCTGCTCCACATAAGAGCGCAGTGTACGTGCGCCCATGGCGGTCTTTGTCTTGTCCAGCACCCACAGAAGGGAACCTCGCTTCTGCTTCTCGCGCAGCGTCTCCACCAGCTCCAGATTTCGCCTGCTCGAGCTGTCGATCAGCATGAACGAATCCGCCGTGTAGGGTCTGATCGTCGTCATCTGCCGGAGAGCGGTCTTCTGTGTCTCGTTCAGATACTGAAAAAGAGCGCCTGCCGCCAATATGGCAGATCCAAAATCGGAGATCCCCAGGCCGTCCAGCTGATTTACATGGAAATGATCCATCAGCGTCCGCCTGCAGTTGTCGTCATCGTAATACAGATTGTCACGCGTATAGATGCTGATCCCCAGCCTGTTCTTCAGGTCCGAAAGATCCGCGCCGCTCATCTGAAAAGCTTCGTTGCAGATGATCTCACTGGGTGAGTACTTGTTGATCTCGTCCATCAGCTTTCGGAGCTTATCTGCCTCGGTAACAAAACAGTCGCCGGTGCTGATGTCCGCGACGGCCAGGCCGAAGCGGTCACCCGAATACGCTATGGACATAAGGTAGTTGTTTCGCGACTCGTCGAGCGCCGAGGCATCCATCACAGTGCCGGGAGTGACGATACGGATGACTTCCCGCTTCACCAGTCCTTTGGCCAGCTTCGGGTCCTCCACCTGTTCGCACACGGCTACCTTATAGCCCTTTTCGATCAGTCTTGCTATGTATGTGTCCACT
>CADCPK010000055.1 GCA_902803215.1 uncultured Lachnospiraceae bacterium | reverse complement strand
GAGGAAGCCTCCTTATGTTCATACCATATTTTACATGATTTGCGGGCGTGGTTCAATGATTTTGTTGGAAACACACGGGGACGGTCCTTTTGTGTTTCCCTTGACATTTACGCCCCACTGTGATAATTTGAGAACTGTTCTCAGATTAGAGGAGGCAGAGTGATGAATTCTAAACCGAAATATAAGACAAGGCAGAGGGATATCCTTCTTTCTTATTTAAAATCCGTCTCCGGCGTGCACATCACCGCGGCGGATGCGTGCGAATACTTTAAGAGGGAGGGCATTCCCATAGGACAGTCCACCGTGTATCGAAGACTTGAGTGCCTGGTGGATGAGGGACTGGTAAAAAAATATATCATCGATGGCACAAGCCCGGCCTGCTTTGAATATGTGGGGGAAGTTCCGGATTCCGGGTGTGAGGCCTGTTTCCATTTTAAATGTGAAAAATGCGGATGTCTGATCCACCTGCACTGCGACGAGCTGGCCGGTCTGAAGGGACATCTGGAGGAGCACCATCATGTGACGCTCAACCCGATGCGCACGGTTCTTTACGGCCTGTGTGAAAAGTGCAGCGGGGAGAGTGCATCTGAAGAATGCAGGTAAATGTTCAGTCAGTACCTCGCATTTACTGCGAGGTGCGTGAGACAAAAGTTAAACAGCCGGGAGGAAGATTAAATTGGCATTACTTGAAGCGAAGAACCTGTCGCTTGGATACGATTCTAACGCGATCGTGGAAAACCTCAATTTCGCGGTAAATGAGGGGGATTATCTTTGCATTGTGGGGGAGAACGGTTCCGGCAAGACGACTTTGATGAAGACACTTTTGGGTCTTCAGGAGCCGGTATCGGGCAGCATCACCACAGGCGACGGGCTGAAGAGAAATGAGCTGGGGTATCTGCCTCAGCAGACACTGGTACAGAGGGACTTTCCGGCATCTGTACGGGAGATCGTTCTTTCGGGATGCCTCAGCCACAGCGGGATGAGACCGTTTTATAATAAGGAAGAAAAGAGGATGGCTGACGAGAACATGGAGCGCATGGGGATCACGGCGCTCCGAAACAGGTGCTATCGTGAGCTTTCGGGAGGGCAGCAGCAGAGAGTGCTGCTGGCCAGAGCACTTTGCGCAGCCCGTAGAATACTGCTGCTTGACGAGCCTGTCTCGGGCCTGGACCCGAGGGCGACGATCGATATGTACGAGCTGATCGAAAAGCTGAACAAGGAAGGCATTGCGATCATCATGATCTCGCACGATCTGACGGCGGCGCTCCACTATGCAAGTCATATTCTGCACATTGGGTCCGAGGTGTTTTTTGGCACAAAATCTGAGTTTTTAAAGAGCAGGGCAGGAAGATCGCTGCTCACAGAAGGGCAGGTGGGACAGAAATGATCGAAAAAATAGCGATGTACCTGGAGTATCCTTTTGTCCGCTATGCCCTGATCGTGGGTGTCCTGATCGCGCTTTGTTCGTCGCTCCTGGGAGTGAGCCTGGTGCTCAAACGTTTTTCTTTTATCGGTGACGGACTTTCTCATGTGGCGTTCGGGGCTATGGCGATCGCGGCGGTCGTGAATCTTACCGACGAGATGCTGATCGTGCTTCCGATCACTGTGGTGAGTGCGGTGCTGCTTCTGCGCACCGGACAGAATACAAAGATCAAGGGCGATGCGGCCATCGCGATGATCTCGGTGGTCGCCGTATCATTAAAAAAACAACTGGTGAACCTGTTTTCCACATCTTCCAATCTGTCCGGAGATGTCTGCAGTACGTTATTTGGTTCCACGTCTATTCTCACGCTGACTTCGTACGAGGTGAGAATATCCGTTATTCTGTCCATCGCGGTCGTTGTGATCTTTGTGCTTTTCTACAACAAGATCTTTGCGGTGACTTTTGACGAGAACTTTACGACGGCAACGGGAACACCTTCGGATCGGTACAATCTGCTGATCGCTGTCGTTACGGCGGTGGTGATCGTGCTGGCCATGAACCTGGTGGGGTCGCTTCTTATTTCGGCCCTGGTGATCTTTCCTGCGCTTTCTGCGATGAGGATCTTCAACAGCTTTTTAAAAGTGACTGTATTTTCGGCGATCCTTTCGGTGGTGTGTGCGCTTTTGGGCATCCTTATTTCGATCCTGGGAGGAACTCCCGTAGGGTCCACGATCGTTGCTGTTGATGTGGCGGCTTTTCTGATCTGCTGGGTCATCGGAAAAGTGGCGTCTCGATAACGGCTGCGTAATATTCTGTCAATCTTCTTCGACTACCTGTATTTCCAGGTAGTCGAAATCTATTTCTTCCATAAATGAATCCCGGCGAAAGCGTACTTTGCTGTGGCGTTTGAATTCTTTGATCGAGGATTCGAACCAGATGGGCTGAGCCAGGTCAAATTCTGAACATATTTTTTCGAGGGCGTGAAACACTTTGTGCGTGCGGGTATCTTCCGTATCGTCACAGATGATCACGTCCTTTATCATGTGGTTGTCTTGCCAGAGTTTCCCCCATAAGCGGAACATTTGGGCCTCCTTATTTTGATGTATGGTTGTTCGGTCCGGGTATGCCCGGCTCTATATTTCAATGTACGGGGCTGCAAAAGACGAAAATGCCTCGATCATTTTTGGATGCTGGATCAAAAAGTGGATGGCGGGCGAATTGTCTTTGGAAACGAGGACTCCTTTTCCGGGGATGACGGTAAAGGTTATATTGCGGAAAGTGGGAGTCGGGTTTTCTTTCAGTCTCAGGTTATCGTATGTTGCTGCCATGGTTCTCAATTTTACAAGATGTTCGCGGTATTCCTCGTAAGTGTAGGGTACGGCTTCGGTTACAAAGATTTCCGACAGACTCAGATGCAGAGGATCTTTCTCGAAGAGCTGCTGTGAAAGGAGGGGCACTTCGAGCTCCATTTTTTTCTGTGCGAGCATTATTCTTGCCTGACCGGATGACCATGCATGAAAGGCCATTATGCGGTCTGTGAGTTCGGCTGAGACTTTGCAGCGTTTCAGAATGCGTGCGAGAAGCTCTTTGGGAATCGTGAACAGGGGCAGGCTTCCGCTGACCATTCTGCGTTCCGGAGCGTTTAGGACACTTTCCAGAAAGGCGTGGAATTCTTTTTCGCGGTTTTGGGTGAAGATCTGCATCAGCGGTATGGCTTTGGACAGCAGCAGGTTGGCTTCTTCGCGGAAAAATCCGGTTTCCTGTTCGTTGAGGGTCAGGATGTAGCGTCCTTCGGCCTGATGGCCGGCTATGGCTTCGCCCGAGAGCGCTGCGGCGCCGGAGACTTTCAGGAGATGAAGGAAGGGTTCGTTTTGAGAGGTTTTCAGGTAGTATGGTGAGATTTGCCCTGTCATGTACATGGGGATGTAGCTTTCGAGGCCGAGCATCATTTCGGGCAGGGGTCTGTTTATGCTGTGCAGGATGTGCAGGTGCAGGCCTTTTTTTAGCAGCAGGGCCATTCCCATCATCCATTTTTTGCCGAATTCTTTGTTTCTTGCCATGTCTGATATGGGCATGTCGCTGTACAGGAAGACGTCTTCCATGGAGGGGGAGGCGAGGGTGACTGCGATGAAATCGATCTCGCTTTTCATCATTCGGCTGATGCCGCGATATTCGGTTGTGGGGGCGAGGTTCGGGTCGAAGGCGGGTATTTCTTCTTCGGGAAAGCTGAGTACGCGGATGTAGTTGTCCAGGTTGAAGGAGTCGATTTTTTGCAGGAATTCTTTTACGGGGTTGGACGAGGGTTCGCCTTTGCTTGTTCCGAGCCATTTGACGATCTGTTCTACCAGTGCTCTGTCGTCGGGGATGTCTGCGGGGCTGCAGCCGAGGAAGGTGCAGAAGGCGGGCAGGTCTATGGTTTTGCCGAAGCGTTTTACGACGTAGAGGGCTACGTCGTTTGAAAATTGTTTTTTGTTTGAGGGGCGGCGTTTTCCGGTCAGTATGCGCGAGATAAGAGAGGGATCGTGGTGCATGTATCTGGCAAGTTCCACGCTTCTGATGCCGAGGTAGGAGAGCAGGGAGTGGAGGTTTGCCAGGTAGGTGGCGTAGTCGACGGAGAGTGCGTCGTCGAGTGAAGCGGAGAGCCGGTCTTCCAGGTCTTCTTTTTTGTAGGGCAGGCCTTTTTCGGCGGCGAGCAGGGCAAGGCCGGCGGCAAGGCGTTTCAGCTGGCTGCTTTCGCTGCCGGGTTCGCGTCCTCCGCTGCGGTAGCGGCTGATGGTGCCGGAGCCGAGAAAGCCGGCGGAGGCGAGTTCTTTGTTGGTGCAGCCGATTTGGGTGATGAGGTCGTTGAGGGTTTCCTGAAAGGTCATTATGGGGCCTCCTTTTGGGGGTGAGAGATTCAAGTCTGATTCCTTGGCTTATAGCATTATCATACACGAAATTTATATTTTTATAAAGGGGATTTTAAGGGACAGGTCCTTACGCAGGGAGAGTATTGACTCGCCGTACATTCGGTTTCTTGCCCCGGGTGGGTGCTTTTTTTTCATTGACAAATCCGGATATCATTTTTATTACGCGTCGAAATATGTCATAATATAAGGAGCAGAATTGTGCGTAGTTTGAATAATGTGAGTGTTGATTTTATGTTTTGCTGAAATATGCTTGCCTGACATCAAATTTGCGGATTTGGTGGTTGACGAGGAGGGAGGGGATATGAGTAAGGTTCGATTTGCGGTGGTATTTGTTTGTTTTTTTATGATGAGCTGTGGAATTGTCCGGGCGGGTATTCTTGACAAATGGGAGGAAAGGACGAGGAAGGAAGATACGCAGGGCGGGAGTGAGCTGAGCGGAGGGGTGGATGACGGGTATGAGAAAGGGCAGGCTCCTTTGCAGCTCACGGCGGATGACATTGAGAGGATGAATGGCGGGGATGTGACGATGCTCTTCTCGGAGGAGGGATTTCTCACTTTTCTCAGGGGGAAGTATTTTGATGAGAAGGTGGAGAACGAGGAGGACGGAGTCAGGTCGATTCAGGGGATCGCGGCTCTTTTGGGGCTTTCGAAGGGGTCGGAATTCTTCTGTGTGTATAAGGAGGCCAACAGATTTGGCTATACTTTTTATACTTACAAGCAGAGGTATGGGGACCTGACGCTCCAGAATGCCACGCTCAGGATCGTTGTGGATCCGGAGGGGTACACGGCGGGAGTTGTCAGCTCTTTTCAGCCGAATGTGGGGATCGCGCCTAAGGAGGAGAGTTCGATCACTGCTTTGCAGGCGGAGGATGTGGTCAGGAGAAGGTATTTGCAGTATGACCTTAAGTTTTATTCGGATTCGGTGCGTCAGACTTCGGTCACCATTGATGGGGTTGCCTACCATGCCTGGGCGGTTTTTACGGATTATCCTAAGGAGGCGGGGATCCCTGAGGGGCGTAATTATCTGGAGCATTTGGTTTCTTATCAGGGCAGCTACCTTGCTTATATGGCTGTTGCTTCGCCGGAGGAGCTTGTGCTGGGGGATAATGTGCAGGAGCAGCTTGCTCTGGCCTGGTTTGAGGGTTTGGAGGGGGACACCTGGACCGGGGAGGTTACGCTGCATGATGGGACGGTGAGGGAGATCACCGTGCCTGTTGTGCGGGATCCGGATACGGGCACATGGTATCTGGCGGATGTGGAGCGACACATTTTGTTGTCGGACTGTTTTACTTATCTGAACAGTTTTGAGCTTCTTCCGATAGAGTCGGAGGTGAACGGAGGGTGGCCCGAGCACTATCTGATCGCTTATGATACTTATGTTAAAGTTTATGATTTTTATGAACGGTATGGGCAGCGGTCGATAGATGGATTTGGGATGCCGCTTTTGCTGCTTTATGATTATTGTGACAGGGCGGGGAACCCGGTTGACAACGCGGCTTTTCTGGGAGTCAGCGCGGGCTGGGGTCTTTTTGGACTCAGTGCTGTCAATGATTATGGGGAGTGTGTTGATGTGATCGGGCATGAGTTTACGCACGGGGTCACGGGGTACACGCTTGCCGGGGATGTTTATGAGAATGAACCCGGGGCGGTGGATGAGGCGCTCAGTGATATCATGGGCAACCTTTGCGAGATCATGCTTGGGGAGACGGAGGATGAGGAATGGCTTTTGGCGGAGAACTGTGGGGATCCGGTCAGGAGCATGAGTTTTCCGTGGCTGGGGAGGCAGCCGGTGACCGTGGGGGGAGATTTTTATCAGGAGCCGGCGGAGGAGCCTTCTATGGAGAATGATTTTGGAGGGGTGCACACCAACAGCTCGCTCATAGGGCACCTGGCCTGGAAGATGGTGAGCATGGGGATGGGCCTTGAGGAGGCGTTTGGGCTTTGGAAGGAGGCTGCCAATCTGCTGACGCCGGTCTCGGGGTTTAAGGAGGTGCACCATGCGCTGATTTTTGCGGCGGAGATACGGCAGATGGATGTCCGGTACATGGGCATGATCGATATGATATGTGAGGAGGCGGGATTCTGAGCCGGCGGGGATCAATCGGATTTTGAGCCGGCAGGCAGTGGGATTTTTCGGGATGTCAGTGAATTTTGGCTGAAAGATGGGAAACGCCTGCGGGGACGCGGGTTAATGAGCTTTTTACAAAGTGTGATCAATGAAAAGGAGGAAGTTATGAGGAGAAAGAGTACAGCTTTGTTTGTCACAGCGGTTTTTACGGCTGCGCTGCTTGCGGCAGGGACGGTATATGCGGAGGCCGGGGAGGAGCTCAGCATTTATGGGGGCATCGGTTTAAGCAATGATCTGGCGGCGCCCGGCATGGATGAGCCGGTTGGCGGGGATGTCATTGCTCTTGACGACATCAGCATTTCGGTCGAGGTGCCGGAGTACAAGGTGATCAAACAGGAGGATGGTTTTGTCTATATTTATACAGGGGAAGAGGGGTTTATTCCTTATGTGATCATTGGGGCCTATGATTTTGTGTCGGATAATTTTGCGGATTCGTTTACCGAGTATATGGCGGGCGTATATTCTGACCTTGATGTGACGGAGGCGCCGGTGCATATCACGCTGAATGGTATGGATTTTGAGCAGATCGGATATGAGTATTCTGCGGGGAATTATACTATCAGTGATAAGCGTCTTTTTACGCAGTGGAACGGGCGCACGTTGATGTTTGGGTTGAAGGAGGTTCCGGAGACGGGGGATGTCATCGGGGCTAATTTCCTGAATAATGTTGCGGGGAGTTATCTGCCGCTGGCGGGCGGTGATGGTGATTATGTGAACCATGTCGATGCCGACCGCAGTGTCTGGGGACCCTGGACGACGATCCCCGGGGATAATGATCCGGTGATCGAGGGGCCCGATCCCGAACCGGCTCCGGGATCGGAAGGGACTGTAGGCGGGAGTTCTTCTTCTGTCGGGTCGGGGATGGACAATGCGCCTGACGGGCAGGATGAGCCGGCGGGGCGTATCAATTTTGACGAGTCTGTGGCGGAGTACGAGGGTACCTGGGTCAGTTTTGAGGATGGTTTCAGGCTGTACCTTCCTTCTGTCTGGAGCATCTGTGATCTTTCGGATTCGCAGAGGAATGCCGGGGCGATCTATATGGTGTATGATGGGAACAATCCTGTCAATCCGGCTTATGTCGAGGTGGATTTTACTGCGAGCGAGGGAATCACAACGCTTGATGAGGCGGCCGAGATCCTGAGGTATGCAGGGTTTACCATCGATGATATTCTGGATGTGAACGGTATGCCGTGTGTCGCTTATTCGAGCGCGGAGAGGGATCTTACCGGGCTTATGTTCTTCCACCCGATGTCGAAGGACTATATCATGGTGGTTATCGGCGGGTCGTATTCGGGGAATACGGATACCATCGCCTCGATTCTTTGTTCGCTTACACCGACAGTATGATTTGCATGGAACATGGGGACGGTTCCTCGTTCCACCCGGAAATACACAAGGGTTATTCCTGTGTATGGTGGGGTTGAACGAGGAACCGTCCCCATGTTCCATTTCCCGTGGGTTTATTGTAGGCTTTGACACACTCCTCTTCTTATATTATACTGTAGAGCGTAAAAGCACAGAAACGACGGAGCCTGCTTTTTTGGCGGCTCAATGTAATGAAGAACCAAGGAGTAGATTATGAAATTATATGACGGCGGAGTTTATCTGGTTAACGGTTCTATTGTGGAGGAGGAGAAGGCCTGTCTTCCGGTTTCGAGGGAAGAGGCGGCCAAGAACACCATCGCTTATGGCATCCTTAAGGACCACAATGTTTCCGGGAACATGGACAAGCTTCAGATCAAGTTTGACAAGCTTACTTCCCATGATATCACGTTTGTGGGCATCATCCAGACGGCCAGGGCTTCGGGATTGGAAAAATTCCCCATCCCTTATGTGCTGACCAACTGCCACAATTCGCTTTGTGCGGTAGGCGGGACGATCAATGAGGATGATCATATGTTTGGCCTTACGTGTGCCAAGAGGTATGGTGGAGTGTATGTTCCGCCTCATCAGGCAGTCATCCATCAGTTTGCGCGTGAGATGCTTGCGGGCGGCGGTAAGATGATCCTTGGTTCGGACAGCCACACGCGTTATGGTGCGCTTGGTACCATGGCGGTCGGTGAAGGTGGTCCGGAGCTTGTTAAGCAGCTGCTTTCGCAGACTTATGATATCAATATGCCGAAGGTCGTGGCTATTTATCTTACGGGAGCTCCTCGTCCCGGGGTGGGGCCGCAGGATGTGGCGCTTGCTATTATCGGGAAGGTCTTTGGCAATGGCTATGTGAAGAATAAGGTTATGGAGTTTGTGGGACCGGGTGTTGCTTCGCTCAGTGCTGATTTCCGTATCGGTATTGATGTTATGACGACCGAGACCACGTGTCTTTCTTCTATCTGGCAGACGGATGAGAGGATCGAGGAGTTTTATGAGATCCATGGCCGCAGCGAGGATTATAAGGAGCTGAAGCCGGGTGAGGTGGCTTACTATGATGGTTGTGTGGAGATCGATCTTAGTGAGATCAAACCGATGATCGCAATGCCGTTCCATCCGAGCAATACTTACACGATCGATGAGCTGAAGGCTAACCTTGATGATATTCTGGCTGATGTCGAGAAGCGTGCGGCGGTAAGTTTGGATAACAAGGTTCCTTATACTCTCCGTGATAAGGTGATCGATGGGAAGCTTTATGTGGAGCAGGGCATCATTGCGGGATGTGCCGGCGGTGGATTTGAGAATATCTGTGCGGCGGCTGATATCCTGAAGGGCAGGAGTATTGGGGCGGATGCTTTTACGTTAAGTGTTTATCCGGCAAGTACGCCGATCTATATGGAGCTGGCCAGGAATGGAGTGCTGGCCGATCTGCTGGCGACGGGTGCTGTGGTTAAGACTGCTTTCTGCGGACCTTGCTTTGGTGCGGGGGATACGCCGGCGAACAATGCGCTCAGCATCAGACATACGACCAGGAACTTCCCCAACAGGGAGGGGTCCAAGATCCAGAATGGCCAGATTTCTTCTGTGGCGCTTATGGATGCGAGGTCGATCGCGGCGACTGCGGCTAACAAGGGCTTCCTGACTTCGGCTGAGGAGTATACGGGAGAGTATACCGGTCAGAAGTATTTCTTTGATAAGACGATCTATGAGAACAGAGTTTTTGACAGCAAGGGTATCGCGGATCCTTCCGTGGAGATCCAGTTTGGTCCGAATATCAAGGACTGGCCGAAGATGCCTGCGCTTGCGGGGAACCTGGTGCTTAAGGTGGTTTCGGAGATCCATGATCCGGTTACGACTACCGATGAGCTGATCCCGTCGGGTGAGACTTCGTCTTATCGTTCCAATCCGCTGGGGCTTGCCGAGTTTGCGCTTTCGCGTAAGGATCCGGCGTATGTGGGTCGTGCGAAGGAGATTCAGAAGGCGGAGAAGGCGATCGAGGCCGGTGAGGATCCGGTTGCTGCGGTTCCGGAGCTTGAGGGTGTGCTGAAGACGATCGTTTCTGCTTATCCTGATGCAGCGTCCGATCTGGGTATCGGAAGTACGATTTTTGCTGTTAAGCCGGGCGACGGTTCTGCGAGAGAGCAGGCGGCTTCCTGCCAGAAGGTGCTTGGCGGTTGGGCGAATGTGGCCAATGAGTATGCGACCAAGAGGTATCGCTCTAATCTGATCAACTGGGGCATGCTGCCGTTCCTTATTAAGGAGGGCGAGCTGCCGTTTGCGAACGGGGATTACCTGTTCTTCCCGGGGATCAGGGAAGAGGTGGAGAAGAAGGCTGATGTGATTAAGGGGTATACCGTGAAAGGAGATGCTCTTGAAGAGTTTGAGGTTACGTTGGGTGAGTTGACGGAGGATGAGAGGGATATTATACTTAAGGGGTGTTTGATCAATTATAACGCGAAGCGCTGACGCTGGGCCTTGTGAGGGCGTTGCCCTCACGCACCCCCGATTCGGGGGAGAGGAGCGCTCGGAGTTGCGAAGCCCGCCTTCCTCTCCCCCGAACCCCCTCTCCTTCCGGGCACGCTCTTTTTTGAGCTTCCATCCGGTATTTTTTGCAGTAGGCATTTTTTTATAAGATTTTTTTGCAAAACTCGAGCTTAGCTCGAGTTTTTTGTTTTTAGTAAATGAAGATTTTAAAATGTTTGATATGTTCAAACAATATGATGAATATATACTTTATAAACAGAATATGCATAAAATTCACCAAATATTTTCAAAAAAATGCTTGACATATTCGGAAATGAGTGGTAGTATGAGTACATCAAAAAACAAGAGACAAAAACCTCTTGAAAACACCGGTATTCATACTACAGTGTCGGAGCTGTAGAGTTGGAAATGAAACGAGTGAGAAAGGGTCAGGTGAAATCCGTTGAAAACGTAAGTTATCCCCCATCAATATGAAGTGACAGGAACCGCGTTTCCTGCAAGAAAGACCCGATACATATTGAGATGAGAATGGTTCCTGAAAAAAGAAGGAACAAAGGTATCGGAGTATATAGAAGCGGTTTTTCATATTGAACATATGTCACAAAACCGGTACAGAGATCCGGAAGATCGTGTGAAGAAACTTTCGACCGGAGAGTATAACCCGCATCCCGGAAGTCGTCCGAAAGAAGAGTTTCGGAGAATTTCTTAAAAAGGGATAGGAAGATATTTTGAGAATCTCATCGGCATCATAGGATGAGGATCGAAGCTTTGCATCGGAAGAATACTAACAGGTATTCAGGATAAGAAATTTCAGGGAACTTTTTCTAAAATAGAAAATCTGCGAAGTAAAGACAAATGTTTATAAATATGATAAAGATTTGAGCAGAAGATCATTTTAAAGAGATAAGCGGATTTGGATTTAAAAAGTTAAGTTCAGGATTGTTTATAGAGAAAGAAAAAGTATAGCCTTGATTTCATCCATATAAAATCGAATTATAATACGTGAAATTATAATTCAAAATCTATAAAAACTTTCTAAGTAAACGGCCATGCCGGTTATGAGCAGGAAATACATATAAGAGTAATACCGGAAAAGAGATCCGGGTAAATAAAATATAATATAGAAGAATAAAATATTAAAGAATACGAGGTAAAAAATTGAATAAAGAAGTATTTTAGGATGGTCATCATTTCAGAGCAATGAAACCGAAAAAAGGTTCATGAAGAAATGGTGACCATCCTTATTTGGTTCTGTATCAGGGAAGGATATGGAGAGGACTGATGAGTGTCCGTTTTGACGATATCGAATTGGTCAGAAGCCGCCGAAAAACTATTGGCCTGGAAGTGCGGAGTGATGG
>CADCPK010000054.1 GCA_902803215.1 uncultured Lachnospiraceae bacterium | reverse complement strand
TCCGTCACTTTTGACTGATATTCCGAGTTGACCGTGTACAGTTCCTCGTTAACGGACTGCAGCTCTTCGTTCGATGACTGCAGTTCCTCGTTGGCGGTCAGAAGTTCCTCGTTGGCCGCCTGCAGTTCCGCATTTACAGATTCCAGTTCGGTTACGGTCTGGCGCAGATTATCCTTGGCGATCTTGAGTTCCTTCTCCAGATTGGAGATACGCTGTGCTGCCGCCGTATCGATGCGGTACTGCTTCATATCCCCGTCTACGACCCTCTTTCCCCTCAGGAACGAGATGGCCATATAGCTGGTCTCCTGCCCATGTCTGTCCTGAATCGGCTGAGCAACGATCGAAATGTACTCCGGCTCGTTATCGATCTTTACCGGAACCGCGTCATAGCTTACTTTTTCGTTTGTATGCCGTGCATCGCGAAGTGCGGTCGACACTGCGATCTTCAGGTCATTGCGGAGCAGCATGAAAATGTCAAGAGTCGCCGCACCGGTCGGTATGGACAGAAACTGTGCGCAGTCTCCGTAAGTTCTGGTAAGCTCATTGTTTTCGTTTACCAGCACGCTGGCCGGCATCAGCGTTTCCAGGATGGACGTATCCAGTTCGTTGGACTGATACTGTACTTCCGTCTCGTCCTCAAGCCGCTGTATTCTCACCGGCTCCATGTTGCTCTCCACATTCTGCATGGAGTAGCTGAAATGTTCGTGCGCAGGCGCCTTGCCGGCACTGTTGTGGATAAATATCTTTTCGTTCGCCCAGACAGCCCTGAAGATGTCATCATAGTCGATGACCGATTCGGATCTTCCCAGGAAGAGGAACCCATGGTTGTTGAGCGCCATGTGGAAGATAGAAAACAGGTTTCGCTGGAGCACCGACTGGAAATAGATCAGCACATTTCGACAGCTGATCAGATCCAGCCGTCCGAACGGTGGATCCTGGAATACGTTGTGCTGTGCGAAAATGATCATCTTACGGATGTCATGGTGGATCACATAGCGGTTGCCTTTGCGTGAAAAATATTTGGAGAGTCTGGTGACCGATACATCTTCGATGATGTTATCGCCATACACGCCGCGCACTGCTGTTGCGATCGATTCTGTGTCGAGGTCCGTCGCGAAGATCTTGATATCTCTGCGAACATTCATCTCTTCCATCGCTTCGGCAAAGAGGATCGCGATAGAATAAGCCTCTTCACCCGTGGAACACCCGGCGACCCACACACGGATCTGCCTGTCTCTGGGTGCTTCGTTCAGCAGCTGTTTGATCACTGTTTCTTTCAGGACATCAAAGTACTCCGGATCTCTGAAAAAGCTGGTCACACCGATCAGCACTTCCTTGGCAAGCAGCTTGGCTTCCTCGGGGTTGTTGGTCAGGTAGGTGACATATTCACGCAGATTTCGGTTGTGAGTGACGACCAGTCTTCGCTCTATTCTGCGGAGGACCGTCGTCTTTTTATAGTAAGTATAGTTGATATTCGTGACATTTTTAAGGATCGAGAACACTTGTGACAAAAGGTCCTGGTCCGAGAGCAGCATTTTTGCGTTGGTGTCCACCATCGAGTCTGCAATATGCTGCATTTCTCTTGCGATCGAATCCGGCTTTTGGATCAGGTCCGCCAGTCCGGTGCTGATCGCATTGCGCGGCATGCCGTCAAACTTGGCGGATTCGGGCGTCTGTACGATGATCACACCGTTCTGTTCCTTGATCGAGCGGATACCGTTGGTGCCGTCAGAGCCGGTTCCCGAGAGGATGACCGCCACAGAGCGGTTTTCGTAGGATTCGGCAAGTGAACGGAAAAACACATCGATGGGATGATTGATCTTCTGCGAATCGTAGCTTCGCAGCCTGAGCACATCCGATACGATTTCTACGTTATATTTGGGCGGGATCATATAGATGTGGTTGCGTTCTACGTGCATGCCATCTTTGATCTCGACGATAGGCATCGAAGTATATTTGCCCAGAATATCGACCAGAAGACTTTTGTGATTTGGCGCAAGATGCTGAATGATAACGAATGCCATTCCGGTGTTTGATGGAAGAAATGTCAAAAGTTGCTGCAGCGCTTCAAGCCCTCCGGCGGAAGCTCCGATACCCACCACACAGTTAGGCTGAACGCTTACCGAAATGTTCTGCGAATTGTACATGATATGACGCTTCCTTTCTTTCAACTTATATGTAAAAGTGTTGACTCCGTCGGCTTTAGCTGTTCATCAGTTCAGCCGCTTCTTCCACGCCGGCGGGGTAACGCACTAACACAGCATTATTGTAGCGCTTTTTGGATTTCAATTAAAGTATTTTTAGAACTTTTTCTAAAACTTTTTTTTAGCGAGAGGGCTCGCGCTCCTTTTTGCGAGAGGGCTCGCGCTCCGGGTTACGAGAGGGCTCGTGCTCCGTTCTTTTTTCGCGAGGGGACTCGCGCTCCGTTCCCGGGGAGGAAGGGCTCAGAGTTGCGAAGCCCGCTCTTCCTCCCCGGACCCCTCCTTTTGGGGCACGCCTGAGCAAGTGTTGTGGCACAAGTGGAACCGTCCCCGTGTTCCATTTCCGGGCGGGACGAGGAACCGTCCCCTGTTCCGCTGTTTGACCGGGTTTGATTTTCGTGGTAAAATCAACTTCTAAATGTTTTGAGATCAAGGAGAGATTTATGAGATATAAATGTTTGGTTGTTGATCATGATGACACTATTGTGAACAGTACTGCTACTATCCACTTCCCGTCGTTTATGCTTTACATGAAGGAGAAGCGGCCGGAGATTCGGATGACGCTGGATGAATATTTTGCGTTGAATTTTGATCCGGGTGTTGTTGCACTGTTTCGGGATATTTGTGGACTCAGTGAGGAAGAGTTTAAGGAGGAGGAAGCGTTCTGGGCGGCATATACTGCGCAGCACATTCCTGAAGCTTACCCCGGGATTAAGGAGATCCTTTGGGAGTTTAAGAAGCAAGGCGGCATCATCTGTGTTGACTCGCATTCTTTTAGCAAGTATATCAGAAGGGATTACGAACACAACGGTCTTCCCGAGCCCGATTTAATCTATGGTTGGGACCTGGAGCCGGAGAAACGCAAGCCTGCACCATGGACGCTTTTTGAGATTGAAAAGAAGTTTGGGCTCAAACCCGAAGAGATGCTGGTTCTCGACGACCTGAAACCGGGCTACGACATGGCCAAAGATGCCGGTGTGCCATTCGCTGCCGCCGGGTGGGCAAATGATGTGCCTCAGATTGAAACATTCATGCGTAAGAACTGTGATCTTTATTTTAAGACTGTGCAAGAGTTTGGGGAATATCTACTGGGGTGAAACAGGGGACGGTTCCTCGCTCCATGGATGGAACCGTCCCCCTATTTCACCTCTCTCAGATACGAACAATACATTTTTCAGCATAATTCTCAAAAATTGTATCATGCGACAGAAGCCGGCAGTTCTCTGTTTTTGCCTGTGCAATAAGAATTCGATCAAACAGATCCATATTGGACAGTTTTCTACCGGCCCGAACCTGCAAGTCTCGGATTGCCAAAATATGTGATAATTCGATATCTATGATTTCGAATCCTGATTCCAAACATATTTCTGCAATTTCAATTTCTTGATATGGACATTTTTCAGGAGCTTTTTGATTTTTTATAGCAATCTCCCAGATAGAAGCAGAACTGACACAAATCATGTTATCCGGATTCAATATCATATCTCTTGCTTCAGGAGATAAACGGGGATCATCTGTCAGAGTCCATATTATCACATGTGTATCTAATAATATCTTCATTATAGAATTCCTTCCCCTTCAAAAAGCTCTACTGTATTAATCGCATTGAAATCGTCTAACGAAGGCATCGGAGGTAATTTGTCTTTTCCCAAGCCGATACGTTTATTCACCGGAGCATCATAAGGTACTATTTTTGCAACAGGTTTCCCATTTCTCACAATGATAACAAAAGGCTCTTCTTTAGTTTCCACTGAAGAAACATATTTGGAAAGATTCGTTTTAGCTTCAAACATGCTTACGGAAATCATACATGCCTCCCATTTTATTAATTTAGTTAACTTGGTTAACCATATTATAAGCATTTTATAAATATAAATCAAGATACTATTAGGCGAAACAAGGGCGGCTCTTGCGAGCCGCCCCATAAATCAAAGGTAACCGGCAATCCGCTTCACTACTTGCCGGTAACCAAAAGCCCACTCCGTGGGCTTTTGGTTATATTATTTATTGTAGTTTACGATCTTTCCGAAGTCAGCCTTCAGAGAAGCGCCGCCGATAAGGCCGCCGTCGATGTCCGGTTTAGCAAGGAGCTCTGCGCAGTTGCCTGCGTTCATGGAGCCGCCGTACTGGATGCGGATAGCTTCTGCGGTATCGGTGTCATAGATCTCAGCGATCAGATCACGGATAGCCTTGCAGACTTCCTCAGCCTGATCGGAAGTAGCGGTCTTGCCGGTTCCGATAGCCCAGATCGGCTCGTAAGCGATAACGATGCCCTTAGCCTGGTCTGCGGTCACACCCTGCAGATCGGATTTGATCTGAAGACGGATCCAGTCAAGTGTAACGCCAGCCTCTCTCTGCTCCAGAGACTCACCGCAGCAAAGGATCGGAGTAAGGCCGTGCTCAAGAGCTTTGAGGACCTTCTTGTTCAGGAACTCATCTGTCTCGTTGAAGTACTCACGTCTCTCAGAGTGTCCGATGATAACATATTTGCAGCCAGCATCAACAAGCATAGCCGGAGCGATCTCACCTGTGTAAGCACCCTTCTCCTCGATATACATGTTCTCAGCACCAACCTCAACGTTAGTACCCTTTACAGCTTCAACAACCGGGCAAATATCAATTGCGGGTACGCAATAAACAACATCAACCTCAGGATTGTTAACGAGCGGTTTAAGTGTCTCAACAAGAGCAAGAGCCTCACTGGGAGTCATGTTCATCTTCCAGTTACCTGCAATAATTTTCTTTCTAGCCATTATAGTATCTCCTAACTAAGATCAAATAATCTTCTATATAACCATCCCGGAACAAAACTAAAAGAAGCGTGCCCAGGAGGGTGGGGTCCGGGGAGGGAGAACGGGCTTCGCAACTCCGAGTGCCCTCCCTCCCCGGCTTTCATTCAGGGAAAGAGTCTGAGATCGGGGAACCTCCCCGGTTCTCATTTATCATTAGCTGCTGCCACGCCCGGAAGCTCCTTACCCTCAAGGAATTCCAGAGAAGCGCCACCACCTGTAGAAATATGGGACATCTTGTCGCCGAATCCAAGCTGATTTACAGCTGCAGCAGAGTCGCCGCCGCCGATGATCGTGGTAGCTTCGGTATCTGCCAGAGCCTGAGCAACAGCCTTGGTTCCTGCAGCAAGGATCGGGTTCTCAAATACGCCCATCGGTCCGTTCCAGACAACGGTCTTAGCTTCTTTTGCAGCTGTAGCATAAAGCTCGATGGTCTTCGGTCCGATATCCATGCCCATCTTGTCAGCCGGGATCTTGTC
>CADCPK010000053.1 GCA_902803215.1 uncultured Lachnospiraceae bacterium | reverse complement strand
GTCTCACCCCGGACAACGTAAAAAGCTATGTCAGCGCAGGGCACAGTGTACTGATCGAAAAAGGAGCGGGAGAAGGCTCCGGATTCCCGGATGAGGAATATGTCGCAGCAGGTGCGCAGCTCTCTGACAACGCCCGTGAAGTGTGGGATTATGCGGAGATGATGATCAAGGTTAAAGAGCCGCTTCCCTCTGAGTACGAACTCTTCCATGAAGGCATGATCCTTTACACTTACCTGCATCTTGCTCCGGACAAAGAGCAGACAGAAGCCCTGTTGAAGGGAAAAGTAAAGACTGTGGCTTATGAGACACTCCAGGAACGTGACGGAAGCCTTCCGCTTCTTGCCCCGATGAGCCAGATTGCCGGCCGTCTCAGCCTTCAGGAAGGCGCAAAATATCTGGAAAAACGTTACGGCGGCGAGGGCGTTCTGCTGGCAGGCGTACCGGGTACACCTAAGGCAGAGGTGGTTATCCTCGGCGGCGGTACTGTAGGTGCCAACGCAGCTAAGATCGCTGTCGGTATGGGTGCACATGTTACCGTTATCGATATCAGCCTCAAGAGACTTGAGTACCTCGATGATATTTTCCATGCCAACATTCAGACTCTGCTTTCCACCGATTCCAACATCGAGCGAGCGGTGAAGAGAGCAGACCTGGTGATCGGATGCGTGCTGATCCCGGGCGGCTCCACTCCCAAGCTGTTCAAGAAAGCATACCTGAAGGAGATGAAACCGGGTGCAGTGTTCGTCGATGTCGCGATCGATCAGGGCGGCTGCGGCGAATCTTCCCGCGTGACCAGCCATGACGATCCGGTCTTCATCGAGGACGGCGTTGTGCATTACTGTGTAGGAAACATGCCGGGTGCCGTACCGCGTACTTCCACGATCGCTCTGACCAACGCAACACTTGCTTACGGACTGCAGATCGCAAACTTCGGTCTCGAAGAGGCATGCCGCCGCAACGAGGTGATCTATTCCGGCATCAACACCTATGACGGAAAGATCGTATGCCACAACGTGGCTGAAGCCCATCCGGAATTCGAGTATATGGATGTCAGAAGCGCGTTTTAACGGCAAGCAGCGAAGCGGATTGCCGGGTACCTTTGACAAACCACTTTTAAAGGAGAAAAAACATGAAAATCTCAAACGATATCAGATACGTAGGTGTCAACGATCACAATATTGACCTTTTTGAGGGACAGTATGTGGTTCCGAACGGAATGGCATACAACTCCTATGTCATTCTCGACGAGAAGATCGCGATCATGGACACGGTGGACATTCACTTTACCCATGAGTGGCTCGACAACCTGGCTGAGGTCCTTGATGGGAGAAAGCCGGATTATCTGGTCGTCCAGCATATGGAGCCGGATCATGCGGCGAATATCCAGAACTTCCTTAAAGTATATCCGGATACCACGATCGTGGCCAACAAGAAGACTTTTGCCATGATCGATCAGTTCTTCGATCTTGATGAGAGCGTTAAGAGAGAAGAAGTCACAAACGGTGGTACACTGACACTTGGAAAACATGTCCTGACATTTGTTTTCGCTCCGATGGTTCACTGGCCGGAGGTTATGGTCACCTATGACAGCACCGATAAGGTCCTCTTCTCGGCGGATGGCTTCGGCAAATTTGGTGCCAACGATGTGACGGAACCCTGGGACGACGAGGCGAGACGCTATTTTATCGGTATCGTTGGAAAATATGGCCCGCAGGTGCAGAACCTTCTGAAGGCAGCAGCCAAGCTGGATATCGCTGTGATCGCTCCGCTTCATGGCCCGGTGCTCTCCGAGAACCTCGGACATTATATTGCGCTCTATGATAAATGGTCCTCCTATACACCGGAGGATGAAGGTATTGTCCTGGCTTACACTTCCGTCTACGGACATACCAAAGATGCAGTTATGCTGCTCGAGAAAAAACTGATCGAGAAGGGTGCGCCGAAGGTTATTACCTATGACCTTGCCCGTTCCGACATGGCTGCGGCTGTGGCAGATGCGTTCAGATACAGCAAGCTGGTTCTGGCGACCACGACATACAATGCAGATATGTATCCGTTCATGCGTGAGTTCATCGATCATCTGACCGAGCGCAATTTCCAGAAGAGAACGGTTGCGTTTATCGAGAACGGCAGCTGGGCTCCGATGGCGCTGAAAGCGATGAAGAAGGAGCTCGAGAACAGCAAGAACCTTACTTACGTAGAGCCGGCTGTGACGATCAAATCTGCGATGAAAGCAGATACCCGTGAGCAGATCGACGCGATGGCAGAGGAGCTGTGCCGCGATTATATCGCAAAATCCCCGGATAAAGCGGATAAGAACGACATGAGAGCGCTCTTCAACATCGGATACGGACTCTATGTTGTGACCAGCAATGACGGCAAGAAGGACAACGGCCTCATCGTCAACACGGTTGCGCAGATCACTTCCAGCCCCAACCGCGTGATGGTCTGCATCAACAAAGAGAATTATTCTCATCATGTCATCAAGCAGACCGGCAAGATGAATGTAAACTGTCTGTCTGTAGAAGCGCCGTTCTCCGTATTTCAACAGTTCGGTTTTCAGAGCGGACGCTCCGTGGACAAGTTTGCCGGCGAGGAGCTCATCCGTTCCGACAACGGCCTGGTCATTCTTCCGAGATACATCAATGCGATGATGTCCCTCGAGGTCGAATCCTACACGGATATGGGTACCCATGGAATGTTCATCTGCAGCGTCCCGGAAGCGCGCGTGATGTCCGATAAAGAGACCATGACCTACACGTATTATCAGAACAATGTAAAACCGAAACCCGAGACCGACGGCAAGAAGGGCTTCGTCTGCAAGATCTGCGGCTATATCTACGAGGGAGATACCCTTCCCGAAGATTTCATCTGCCCGCTCTGCAAGCACGGCGCTGTCGATTTTGAGCCGATTGCATAAACAGTAAGGATCAGGTCCGGCAACTGCCGGGCCTGATTCGCAATTAAGAGCAAATTGTCCGGTGCAGATACAGAAATGTTTACGAAAAGATGCAATATGCTGTAGAAGGCATCGGACAGATACAGGAGTAAAATTGATGATCAATGTTACAGTGGAAGAAATGTTGAATGCCCCCGGAAGGAAGAAGATCATAGATATCCGACCGGGTCACGAATTTAATAAGGATCATATTCCGGAGTCCGAAAATATAGAGGCCGGGCTCTTGCGCGAAGATGCTTCATTTCTTCCCAAAGATCTGCCTATATATATCATATGCCACACCGGTGAGATGAGTGCCGAGGTCGGCGAAGAGCTGTCTGAAGAAGGCTACGACATCCATAATGTGATCGGAGGATATCGTTCGTACCTCAAGTATAAGCTTACCCGTCTGATGGCGGCCAAGGAAGACGAGACTCTGGAAAGAAGAAAAAAGGCTGAGCGCAGCATCATCAAGACCTACCGCAAGCAGCTGTGGAGCCGCTTCACCCGCGCGATCAACGATTATGAGCTGATCAAGGACGGAGACAAAATAGCGGTGTGTATCTCGGGCGGCAAGGATTCCATGCTGATGGCCAAGCTGTTTCAGGAGCTTTACCGTCACGGTAAGCAGAATTTTGAGGTCGTGTATCTGGTCATGAACCCCGGATACAACGAGATGAACTATCAGGCGATCCTGAACAATGCGAGAGTCCTCGGCGTGCCGATCACCGTGTTTGAATCGAAGATCTTCGATATTGTGGCGGACGAGGAGAATTCTCCCTGCTACCTCTGCGCACGCATGCGCCGCGGAGCCCTTTACAGCAAGGCGAAAGAGCTGGGATGCAACAAGATCGCGCTCGGCCATCACTATGATGACGTGATCGAGACCATTCTTATGGGAATGCTGTATGGTGGACAGGTGCAGACGATGATGCCAAAGCTCCACAGCAACAATTTTGAGGGGATGGAGCTGATCCGTCCGATGTATCTGGTGCGGGAGGCGGACATCATCAGGTGGGCCGCTTTCAACGATCTGCATTTTATTCAGTGTGCCTGCAGGTTTACGGAAAGCTGTGCTTCGTGCGGCGGAACGGAAAAAGGGTCCAAGCGGGCCGAGATCAAACGGCTGATCGCAAGCCTTGCGGAGGTAGAGCCGGTGATCGAGAACAATATCTTCAGCAGTGTGGAGAATGTGAATCTTTCTACGGTGATCGCCTACAAGAAGGATGGCGTTAAGCATCATTTTTTGGATGACTATGATGGATGATAACAGAAGTTTTATGAAGGTGCTCGCGCGTATCCGGAGTCCTTTTCCTTCTAAGTTCGGCATTCCGCATCAAAGTGGGTGTATAGAGTCGCTCGAGTCCCGCATCGTGTTTGAGCCGGAGTATCGTAATCCGGATGCGGTGAGGGGGCTTGAGAAGTTTGACTATATCTGGCTGATCT
>CADCPK010000052.1 GCA_902803215.1 uncultured Lachnospiraceae bacterium | reverse complement strand
TAAAGCGGATTGCCGGTTACCTTTGACCCGATACTTCAGTTTACCATAGACAGGAGCTTCCAGCGGTGATGAAATTATCAAGATCAACCATCCTAACCCTGACGGCCTGCTTTCTTTTTTCCGCCTTCCCAAAGGCCGCATCAGCCGAAGAAACTTACTATACCGATTACTCTTCCGACGAGACCGTCTACTACGATGAATCCTATGATCAGGGCTATACCGATTATTCCGGAGAATCCTACAGTTATGATTCCGACGGGACCGTCGATTATTCATCGGGGAGCGAGACTTTCACTCCTTCATATGAAGAGACATATACAGATTCCGGTGCGGCAGATACTTCCGAAACTGCCGAATCCGAAGACTCCGAAACTGCGGAGACCGGAGAAGAGACTGAGGAGACTGTCGAGGTCGAACCGTTCGACCCCGCAAACATCGTGCCCGGCGAGATCGTGACCAACTCGATTCCCGGATGGCCGCAGGGTCCTGCCATCAACTGTGCTTCCGCTATTCTGATCGAGGAAAGCACCGGTACGGTCCTGTACTCCTCCGATTCCGACCATATGTACTATCCGTCCGGCACAGTCAAGATCATGACCTGCCTGCTGGCTCTGGAGAATTCTTCTCTCGATGAGGAGGTCACGTTTACCGAGACCGGCGTCTCGGGAGCGACGGACGGCGCAACCAACATTGCCGCCCAGGTGGATGAGACATTCACCATGGAGCAGTGCCTGTATGCGATCATGCTTGCTTCCGCCAACGATGCCTGCCTGCAGGTCGCCGAGCATGTGGGCGGCTCCGTCGATTTCTTCGTAGAGATGATGAATGATAAGGCGAGAGAGCTGGGCTGCAACGGGACGCTCTTTACCAACCCGACAGGCCTTACCGATCCGGCACAGCACACCACAGCCCACGACCTTGCGCTGATCATGAGTGCTGCCATGGAGAATGAGGAGTTTGTAAAGATCGCTTCGGCGTCTACCTACACGATCCCTGCCACAAACATGTCGGGCGGAGAAAGAAATCTGACCAACAGCTTTACCATGGCCGACCCCGTCAGCGGGGGCTACTATGCCGGCTGCCTGGCCGGAAAAGAAGGCTTTACCGATGCTTCGGGAAGCGTGCTTGTCTGTACCGCAGAGCGTGACGGCCTCAGGCTTACCTGCGCGGTCATGCGCGGCGACGCCGACACCACCGATGAACAGGCCGCCAAGGTCCTGGACTACGGTTTTACCTACTTTAAACTTGCCGACCTGGGCTCGCGCGACTTCAGCGTGATGGAAGGCGGTACGGTGCTCGTGCCCGTGGACTACACCTCCGATCAGATTAAGTACACCGATACGCCCACCGAAGACAACAAATATTTCCGCCAGTATACTTATGGCGACGAACATCCGATCGGTACGGCCATTGCGCTTATCGTTGAGGAAAAAGAAGATATCGCTATCAAAGATGGTGAGAAGAATATGGAAGAGGCGCTGGAGAACTCGAAGAAACAAAGTATTGTGCCGCTTATTCTGATCATTGCGGCGGGAGTGCTGCTCTCAGGGTTTTTGATTTACAGGATCGTGAAGACGGCAAAAAAATAAGTATCTGAATGAGTAATTGGGGACGTATCTAAATTGAGTAATTGGGGACGTATCTAAATGACTCATTTTTGCAAGCAAAAATGAGTCATTTAGATACGTCCCCAATTACTCAATTTAGATACGTCCCCAATTACTCATTTACTATTTCCGCCAGCTCCCGGTCTGTCTCCTCCGAGGCACCGCAGACCCCGACTGCACCGATCACGGTATCGCCCTCTTTCACGGGTACGCCGCCGTTCCCGGTCGACTGTTTGGTTTCGGCGGCTTTTACCGCCCTCTTCAGCGCGATATCGAAGGTTCCGGGAACCGCGCCATCCATCGACTGAACTGCGGCGGGGGTTCCGTCGGCTTTACAGACCGCCACAGATACCGCTGCGTTTCGTTTTTTGGCTTCTGTTTCCACGGCTGCGATCAGCTCCCCTGCTCTTGCCAAAGTGATCCCGGCGTTCCCTCCGAGCCTTTTCAGCACCTCACGCACCACGGCATCCAGAATGTCCGTGTTCGCTTCCGGTTCTTTTTTTTCGGAAGGCGTAACTGCCGGCAATTCGTTCATCACCGCCGCTGCGCCGCTGTCCAGGAACCTGGCCAGCACATACAGATAGCTGCACAGGCGGTTCATAAACTTCTTTGCGCCATGGTCGGCTCCGAACTTCACACCCACGGATGCCAGATCGGACTCCGCTCTTCTGGCGACGGCGCGTGCGATATCTGCCTCAGCGCTCTCTTTGCTCGTACCGGGAAGAACATAATGCTCGTCAAAGTCGAACATCGCTTCCAGGCGGGCGATCTCGTCCTCAATGAACTTTGTCCGCTCTTCGGTCAGGCGGAACTCTCTGTTGAAGGGATCTGATATACCCTGCGCGACCATGACCAGGATTCCCTGAAGCTTTTCGAGAAATCTTACCGTACCGGCCTCCGTCATCATGGATCTTACCAGGCCCAGATGGGCGGAAAGCTCATCGATCGAGCCGAGAAGGCGGACACGGTCGTCAGATTTCGATATGTTTTTGGTACGGATCAGATCCGTCGTCCCTCTGTCCCCTTTTCCTGTAAATCCATCCATCTAAAGCCTCGGTCCTCTCATGGTCTTACTCCCAGAGTCTTGTGTAGATCCTCATGATATCCTGTTTGGTCGGCGTCTTGGGATTGGTCGCGGTGCAGGCGTCGTTGAGCGCCGCTTCCGCCATCCTGTCGACCGCTCCGAAGTAATCCTCGGGGGCGATCGTCCTCATCTCGCGTATCGTCATCGGGATGCCCATCTCTTTCTGCATAAACTGTATCCAATTTACCAGAGAGTGCACCGACATGACTTTATTGTAGTTGCTGAGTCCCAGGACATGGGCAATGTTGGAGTACCGCTTTACTGCCGGCGGATACTCTTTTTGGCTTTTGCTGTATTTGTCTATGCCGGAATTGTATTCCACAATGTGAGGCAGGAGCATTGCGTTGGCCCTGCCGTGCGGGATGTGGAACACCGCTCCCAGCTGATGCGCCATGCTGTGCGTGATGCCGAGGCCCGCCGTGTTGAAGGAAAGACCCGCCAGGCACGAAGCCACGTGCATCTTTTGTCTCGCGTGCATATCGTTCCCGTCCAGATACGCTCTGAGCAGGAACACGCCGCATATCTCTATCGATTTTTCCGCAAGCGCTGCGGAGAACTCATTGTGGGCGGTGCTCACATAGCTCTCGACCGCGTGCGTAAAAACGTCCATCCCCGTATCGGCAGTGACTGCCGGCGGTACAGAACGTACCAGCTCGGCGTCCAGAATGGCCTCTTCTGCGGTCAGTCTGTCTGAAACCAGGGGATATTTCACATGGTTGTAAATATCGTTTACCACCGCAAACGAAGTAACCTCCGAGCCCGTGCCGCTTGTCGTCGGCACCGCTATAAGGCTCACTTCGGCATACGGATTGATCTTCAGCGCAAACTCACGGATGGCCTTGGAGGAATCGATCGCGGAGCCTCCGCCCACCGCCACCACCGCTTCGGGCTGATACTCAAGAAATTTTCGTACACCCGCGGCGATCTTATCGATCGGTGCGTCCGGCACTACGTCGAAGAACAGATCGTACTCTTTCCCTCCTTTTTTCAGGGGCTCTGTGATGAGGTCGATCATGTTGCTCTCAACGACGTACGGGTCCGTGATGATCAGCACCCTCTTATATGGAATTTCTTTCAGACGATTCAGAGAATTCTCTCCAAAATGGATCGCCGTTCTCATCTCAAAAGTCTGCATCGTTTGTCTCCTAAATGTCATTCGCTGTCTGCGTAAATGCATTCTACATCTGCCTCTTTAAATCGGCGCAGCCAGTCGGATGACGGTTTGATATCGGTAACCACGGTGTCGATCTGTTTAAGATCTCCGCAGGCTGCAAAAGCAGTCTGATCGAACTTGGAGCTGTCGATCACCAGGATCTTCTGTCTGCCGGCGTTAAGCATTGTCTTTTTTGCTGTTGCGAAACCATCTCGCGATTCCATGATTCCCATGACCGGATCGATGGCTTTGCACGAAAAGATCACCTTGTCCATATAATAAGAACGAATGACCTCTTCGGTCCTCGGCCCCAGAAATGCCAGAAAGCCCTCTCTCATGATGCCGCCGGTGGAGATGATATTCCAGTCGGACACATCGGAGAGTTCCAGAAGGATCTCAACGGAATTCGTGACCACCGTCAGATGTTCCTTTTCCTTGAGCGCTCTTGCAACGAACACCGCCGTGGTGCTCGCGTCAAGAAAAATATGGTCGCCGTCGTTTATCAGATCGGCCACCAGTTCAGCCATCTTCTGCTTTCCGGATACGTTCTGATTTTTGCGAACATTGAAGGGCAGGTCGATACTGAAATTATCATTGATCACCGCCCCGCCGTAGCTCTTGGTCGCGATCCCTTCTTTTTCCAGTTTATCCAGATCGCGCCGTATGGTTTCTTCCGATACCGCGAACTCCTGGCTCAGCTCGCTTACTACGACTCTTTTTTCTTCATGAAGCCTCTGGAGTATCAGGTTGCGTCGTTCCAGCGCAAGCATAAAATCCTCCTATAATTCAAAGGTACGTTACAAAATCGTATCCATCATTCTGCGGTCCGGATGAGCGATCACCGACGAATCGAGATACATGCCCTTTGCCGCAACCAGATCGCTCGCGCGCTGAATGGATGCCTCGACCGCCGATACTTCTCCGGTAAGGAGCATGTAGGATTTTCCGCACATGCCCTTTGCAATACGAAGCTCGATAAGGTCTACGATAGCTGTCTTGGCCGCCTGATCGGCCGCCTCGATGATCGAAGCCGCATCGTAAGTCTCCAGGATACCCAGAGCACTGATGTCCTCAATGTGGGTCGTGCCATAAATGGCAGGAAAGATCGACTCGTGGGGATTGCCCAGCACGAAGCTGTCGATGCATTTATCCTCATATTTGGAAGTCGCCGCCTCTACAGCAGCCTTTACCGCGCTCAGATCTCCCGTGATCAGCGCAATGTATTTGCCCGGACATACTGTCTGAGCTTCGATAATCTCGACCTCGGATGTCTTTACCATCACATCCGCAGCGGTGATACCGCTGGCAGTCGTCTTAAACTCAATCATTCCGATTGCCTTACTCATCTTAAGCACGTCCTTTCTACTCTGCTGCGATCACGATATGGCGGCCTGTCACCTCGGTGACTTTTCCGCAGATCGATGCATGGATACCTACGCTGAGCCCCTCTCCGGGCTCCGCGATCATCTGTCCCCTTGTCACTGTATCGCCTGCTTTTACGATCGCCTTTGCCGGCGCACCGATATGCTGGCTGAGAAGAATGGTTACCTTTCTCGAAGGCACAAGCGTCTCATCCATGGGAGCTTCTTTGTCGTAGCGGGTCAGGCCGAGCCTGCCTTTAAGCCTTTCCTCGGGCACCTTGCGGTACTCGCGGGATTCCTGCACGGGTGCGGGAACCACGCCCTGCGGAGGACGGACACCCTTGCTCCTGAGGCCTGCCTTCATGTCGGCAAGCAGGGTCCTCGGTGCCAGGCTCTGCGGGCACGAGTACATCTCGCACACACCGCAGGAGCTGCAGAAGCTTGCGTTGATGTATGGATTCATATCCTGAAAATCCATGTTGGATGCCGCGCGCATGAAGCGTGCCGGATCGATCGGATGTCCCAGGTTGTTTCGCGGACACAGATCCGTGCAGGTGCTGCACTGGCAGCAGATCGACGCGGCTCTTTTCAGGTCTATCGATGAAGTTCTGTTTTTCTTTGTGACAATAATGTGGTCCTTCGGCAGAACCAGAATGGCATTGGTCGTTTTCGTCACAGGCTCCGATCCCGTTCCGATGCGCCCCATCATCGGGCCGCCGACGAAGTATACCGGATCCTTGACCGTCACTTCGCCTGCCTGTGCCACCACCTCGTCAAGCGGTGTACCGATCGGCACCCTCACCGTGACCGGTTTTGTGACTTCGGCAACCACAGAAATGTATTTGTCTGTGACCGGTTTTTTCTTCTCGACCGCACGATAAGCATTGTAGACCGTCTCTACGTTGAACACGGCAACACCCTGCTCGATCGGCAGTCCTCCGGGACGTACCACACGCCCGGTGGCCTCGTAGATCAGCACCACCTCGTCTCCCATCGGATACACTTCTTCGAGAAGATGGATGCGCATCTCCGGGAACTCTTCGATGTGCTGCCTGAGGGCATTCACTGTCTGCACATAGGATTTTTTGATGCCGATGATCGCCTCGGAGGCGCCTACCGTCTCCGCGATCATGTGGAACGTGCGCATAATGTCATACGCGTGACGCTCCAGAAGCTGTCTGTGCAGCTTGAGCAGCGGTTCGCACTCCGCACAGTTGAGGAGAATGGTATTTGCCTTGTCCGTCAGCTTCATATAGGTGGGGAACCCGGCACCGCCGGCACCGACAATGCCGCTTTCCTGCATTATTTTCTGTAATTCCCTGATATCCATGGCGCTACTCCAATCCCGCACCGTCATCGATGATACCGACTATGGCGGCATCGACAGGCGCTGTTTCCATGTCACAGCCTACGCGGGCTGCGCTTCCCTGTGCCACAAGTACATATTCGCCGATCCCCGCGCCGATGATATCGATCGCGACGATCTGTCCGGATCCGCCCTCTTTATGATTCAGCGGTTCAACAATCATAAATTTATTTCCGACCAGCTTTTCGCTCTTTCTTGTCGAAACGATGCTGCCGATCACTTTACCTACAATCATAAGGGGCCTCCTGTATAGTCTTTGGCATCCGGCGTAAGCCGGAGCCGCATTTCTTTCGATCTTATATTTCCCGCTCTAAATGGCAGGAGTCACCCCTCCGGATCTTTACATCCGAAGGGGTGATTGTTACTATTCACAGTCCATAGACTGCGAATAGTAACGGATTCGTCCATGCAAATCGCCTCCGGCGATGGGACGAATCCCATGCATGCTTTACTTTTTTAGGCCAAAATCGCGCAGCAAGTGCGCGATTTGGCAGTGAATGGTAGCGATAACTATTTCATTTCTTAATTACTTAATGATCGTCACTGTATCTCCCTGGGAGATCTGGGAAGCATTCGCTTCGTCAGTGTCGATATGCATTTCGAGTGTAAAGCTCTCGTCCACACGGATCTTTACATGATTGAAGATGGTTCCTCTGTCGTTGTCGGCCTTAACCGAAACGATATCTCCATCCTTCACTCCTGCCGCCATCGCATCCTTCGGCGACATGTGGATGTGGCGCATTGCTACGATGCAGCCTTCCTTAAGATAAAGCGCTCCTTTTGGTCCGATGATCGCTATCGGCGCGCTTCCTTTAATATTGCCGGACTCGCGGACCGGCACTTTCATGCCGAGTCTGATCGCATCCGTCGCGGAGACTTCAACCTGCGATGCCTTACGCACCGGTCCCAGAATACGGACATTCTCGATAGCTCTCAGCTTCAGGCCGACGATGGTGCATGTCTCGTTTGAAGCAAACTGTCCGCCCATGAGGTCTTTCTTTTTGGTCAGATGATATCCCGGTCCGAAAAGAGCCTCTACATGTTCCTGGGTCAGGTGGATATGTCTTGCGGATACGCCGATCGGAACCATGAAACCGCTGTCCGATTTCTCAGTCCGGTTGATCGCATCGATCACCAGTCTGGTAATCTGTTCAATATTGTTTGATTCCAAAATACACCTGCTTTCTGTCCCGATGTATCCGGACCGTTATTATTTAAGAACCGGCAGAATCTTCTCCACATCGTTGTGCGGTCTCGGGATTACGTGTGTAGCGATCAGCTCGCCCAGTCTGGATGCTGCGGCAGCTCCGCTCTCTACGGAAGATTTAACTGCGCCGACATCGCCGCGAACCATAACCGTTACGAGTCCGGAACCGATCTTCTCGGTGCCGATCAGAACAACGTTAGCAGCTTTGCACATCTGGTCAGCTGCCTCGATCGCTGCGGTAAGTCCTCTGGTCTCAACCATTCCCAATGCTTCCTGTGTCATAATGAATCCTCCTTGCATTTTGCGTTCATTTGATACCGCAAGGGCCCTGCCCTCCGGCGATTATTTTTTCGCTTGTCTAAGCGTCTTGTCCCACCTGCTGCGGCTGATCTGTACCAGGCGGACGATTTCCTCGTGAGGATTGGCAATCACAACGTAGTTTACAGGCTTTTTGATCCCGTTCGCCGCTGCCGATTCGATCGCCTCGGTGACAGCCGACACGTCTCCCTCTATTATGATGGTCACAAGACGCCCGCCGAGTCTTCTTTCCCAGGAGGAAAGCTCCACATCGGCAGCCTTACACATAATATCCAGTGCATCCAGCGCCGCCACCACACCGGTAATTTCAAAAAAGCCGTATGATCTGCTCATAAAGCCAACTCCTTATGTTATACAATACGGCTGCCTGCCGGGACATGCCCCCGGCTCAGCCATCCTTACTGCCTTATGGATTAGATGGAGGGAAGGATCTTCTCTACATCGTTGTGCGGTCTCGGGATGACATGAGTAGCGACAAGCTCGCCAAGTCTTCCTGCTGCTGCGGAGCCGCTCTCGACTGCTGCCTTGACAGCGCCGACATCGCCGCGTACCATAACCGTTACCAGTCCGGATCCGATCTTCTCGGTGCCGATGAGGGTAACTTCTGCTGCTTTTGTCATTGCATCTGCAGCTTCGATTGCTGCGGTAAGTCCTCTGGTTTCAACCATTCCTAAAGCTTCCATTGCCATGATAAAAATCCTCCTTATTTCGCTTCGACTATCGCTTGTCGAAAGCGCTGATCTTAAGCATCTTCTCGGTCCCGGATTCCGGGTTGGGTATGATATAATGCTGTACTACACCGGTCATCCGGTTCGCGACCTCCATACCGGCTTCTACCGCAGCGGTCACATCCGCGACGCTTCCGCGGTATTTGATGCATACCAGGAGCGGTACCGGAAGCTTGTCCGCGTTTGCCGGTTTGTTCTTGTCGAACACTTCCAGCCGTACGTTTGCCGCTTTACAGCCGGCATCTGCCGACGCGAACGCCGTTGCAAGTCCGTACACCTCAAGAATTCCTACGGCTTCTGCCATCTCGGTTCTCCTCCTCAGTACTGGTTAAATCAATTGAAAACTGCAATCTTGAGGCCTGTCATGGCAAGATTGGTTTTGAGTGCTTCGTTGATATCTTCCAGACGATATCTGTCTGTGATCAGGTCGGACATCGGAAGGCCGATGCCTTTTGCTCTTCTGAGGAAGTCGAATGTCGTTGCATAATCACGGAGTGTGTATACCCAGGATCCGACAGTCGTGATCTCTTTGGAGCAGATATCGAAGTGCGGGTTGATCGTTGCGTCTCCACCGTTGATGAAGAAGCCCAGCTCGCAAAGTCCGCCGCCGTTGCGGATGAACTTGTAAATGTTGGCATGTGCCACAGGGTTGCCTGTGCACTGGAAAGCGAAGTCGGCAAGATGTCCGCCGAATGCTGCCTTCACGCCGCCTGCAAGAGCTTCGATGCCCTGGAAATCTTTGAAGTT
>CADCPK010000051.1 GCA_902803215.1 uncultured Lachnospiraceae bacterium | reverse complement strand
TGGCGAGACTTCCGGTGCGAAGCGTAAGTGTAAGCCTCTGAACAAGCTGTGCGGAGTGGCCGAGAGCGAGATGCCGGGCTGGTTCAGGAATGGGGTCCTGGCCGCGATGTTGGCGCCGACGGCGATGAATCAGCAGAAGTTCAATATAACCATGGAGAACGAGGAACCGAAGATTACAGCTTTAAGGGGACCGATGACTAAGATAGACCTTGGAATCGTGAAATATAATTTTGAGGCGGCCTCGGGACATAAGTGCAAGTGAATCGCAGAGGCGATCGATGCATCGGAAACGGGGAGAACGGACGCTTTAGCAAGAGAAAAAGCAACAGAAGCAGTAGAGCGACGGCCGATTAATAACAGCCGATCAATAATAAAACAGTAGATGAAAGGTACACGATAATGGAGATTAAAGTTGACAGTCCTGTAACAGAACAAAACCTTATTGATATAGCAAATGAGCTTTCCACCATTAAATCCTCGCTTGTGGATATTATGGAAGAGCTTGAAGGAAGCGAGGCCATCGATCCGATCAATGATGCGCTGGAGTCAGTGGAAGATGCGATCGATGCAATCTACGAAGCAGTGGACCTTGTCGAGGAAGAAGAGTACGAGCTTGACGAAGAAGCCGAAGAAGAGGATGAGGCGGAGATAGAGGGCGAGGTTATTGTGGACCGTACGGTTAGCTTTGGGAATAAAGAGATCAATTTGGTTGTGAAAAAAGGTTAACATAAAAGGTGTCAGGCACCATGAACAAAGTGTGAATAATTCACATTTTGTTCATGGTACCTGACACCGTGAACAGAAAATGAACGGTGACGGTTCCTCATTCCACTTTGCGTGTGAAACGAGGAACCGTCCTTTGTTTAGCCGCGAATACCTTTTATGCAAACTGTTTTTGATCATGGATATATAACGCGGAGTATGGTAATATGAATGGGAGTATAAGTGCTTTATAACGGCGGGGAAACCAGGATGAAAGCAGTCAATCTTTTTCTGTTATCACGTGAAGTGCCGGAAGCGGTCCATCAGGAGTTTGAATGTGCGCTGTCCGGAAGAAAAAAACCTATAAAGTACAGACCGGAAGAAATGGAACTTATTCGAGACATGGGCAAGGCATTGATCAAGCACGGAGCGCCTGCCGATGTCTATGACGGATGGGTCTATTCTTTTACTATTCCGCAGGTAGGGAAAGAGTTTGACCTTTTGCGGATCACCGACAATTCGGTGGTAAATCTTGAGTTGAAGAGCCGACGTGTAGATGAGGCCAAAATTGAAAAACAGCTTATTCAAAATCGGTATTATCTGGGGCATTTAAAGAAGGAAATTTACAGCTTTACTTTGCTCAGGGAAGACTTGGGCAGGCTGAAATTGTACAGATATGAAAACGGGCTGAGGAACAGCGGCTTTCGCGAGCTGCTGGGGGTACTCACCGGGCAGTTTTCCTGCATCACCGAGAACATAGAAGAGTTGTTTGACCCGTGCGTCTATCTTGTTTCTCCCATCAATACGCCGGACAGATTCCTGAACAGGGAGTATTTTCTCAACAGCCAGCAGAGCCACATCAAAAATGAGATCATTCAAAAAGAAAGCGGGCTTTTCGGCATAAAGGGATCGGCGGGGACAGGGAAGACGCTGCTGCTTTATGACATTGCGCTGGAGCTGGGGAAGAAGAGAAAGACTTGTGTCGTGCACAGCGGAGTGTTGAGTGAAGGGCACATTTATCTCTCGGGGAATGAGGATGCCTTCGACGTCATTTCGGCCAAGGATATCGACGCGGATACTTTTTCTTCCTATGATGCCATTTGCGTGGATGAAACGCAGCGGCTTCACACCTGCGAGCTGGACAAGGTTTTAGCGGCCTATGAGAGTAAGCCGTCCAAGCTTTGCGTGTTTTCGTACGATTTTCAGCAATCGTTGTCGATCAGGGAAATTAAAAGAAATAATCCCAAAAGGCTGAATGATCTGGAGCATTTTCAGGAATATAACCTGACCGATAAGATCCGGACCAATGACGAGATCAGCTCTTTCATCAAGACGATGATGCGCCTCAGCGACAGGCCGAAAAAGCCGATTTCCTATGATCGCGTAGACGTTGTGTATGCGAATGACATGAAGGAATTGAAGGCGATTCTTCAGTTGTATTCTTCAAAAGGGTACAAGTACATTATGCCGGCTCCTTCGCGGTACGCCTCACAGTACGCCTCAAAGTATGCTTCGCAGTATGCCGGGGATCGGCCGGATTATTATACGGCTTCCGGTGCCGGGCAGTATGTGATAGAGGAGGAGTTCGATCAGGTCGTCGTTGTGATGGACGCGAATTTTAAATACGATGAGAATGGGGAGCTGACCGCTTTTGAGTCGCCCGACCCGGACTATCTTTTTCAAAAACTCCTGTATCAGAATATCACACGGGCAAGGAAGAGGCTCTGCTTGGCGGTCTATGATAATCCGGAGCTGCTGGGGTATTTGCTGGCGATCAAGAATTATACGCTGAAGTGAGTGGCGTTCACCAAAAATTAACGGTGTCAGGTACTGTAAATTTTTTATGAACAGACTTCCGTGAAGTTCATAAAAAGTTCACGGTACCTGACACCATTAACGGAGTATGAACATTATGAACAAAATAAGAACAATCAAAGTCGTGGCGGCTGTTATTTGCAAGCAGGGCAGGGTGTTTGCTACGCAGAGGGGGTATGGTGATTATAAGGATTGGTGGGAGTTTCCGGGAGGGAAGGTTGAGCCCGGGGAGGCGGAAGAAGAAGCACTGATCAGAGAAATACGTGAGGAGCTGGATGCGGATATCACGGTGGATAGGTACATTACCACGGTGGAATATGATTATCCGGAGTTTCATTTGTCGATGGCCTGTTACCTGTGTGGGTTGAAGTCCGACCGGTTGACGTTGCTGGAGCACGAGGCGGCGAAGTGGGTCGGGATTGACGAACTTGATAAAGTAATCTGGCTGCCGGCGGATGTTATTGTTGCGAAGGCGATCAAAGAGTCAGAATTCTGCGTAAATCAGGCGAGCACTGATGCTGCGGTGCGAGAATGCAGGAAACAGACACAGGAGTATGAGGGTGCTGATGTTTCGGTGCATTATGGTCACGGTCACTCAGATCACTCAGATGAGAAGCCCGGTATTGATGCTACGCTGCGATATTATCGCGAACATGCGGAGGAATTTGCAGCCGGTACCATAAATGCGGATATGGAGGAAATTCGTGTCCGCTTTCTGGTCTGCCTGCCGGCGGGGGGCCGCATTTTGGACTTCGGCTGCGGGACGGGCAGGGATACAAAGGCGTTCAAAGATCTGGGATATGAAACGGACGCGCTTGACGGCTCCGAGGCGCTTTGCCGGATAGCGGAAAAACATACCGGTGCGGTTGTAAGATGCCTGGATTTTCGCGACTATTCGCATTCGGAAAACGAGATATATGATGGAATTTGGGCTTGTGCTTCGCTTCTCCACCTGAAAAAACAGGAACTGCTTCCTGTCATGCGGGAACTGGGAAAAGCACTCAGGCCGGGCGGGGTAATGTATGC
>CADCPK010000050.1 GCA_902803215.1 uncultured Lachnospiraceae bacterium | reverse complement strand
GTGATGGCGAAGAGGAAGATCATCGCCAGTGTCCAGCGGTCTACGATGACCATCGGTTTGTGCGGATCTTCGGTCCATATGAACCAGAACACGCCGAAAGCGGCCATGACGAACTGGATGAGGATGCCCATGAGCTTGAGCTCGCCCTCCGTCAGCTGTCCCCTGCCCCGCGCATGCATCATCTGACGGACTGCCGCGAGGAAGTCCCTGTACTTCTTCGGGATGCGACGTCCCGGAAGCAAAATCACCAGCACCATGATCAGGCAGATGAGGTTCAGCAGCGCCCAGTGATCCGCTTCACCGTGTCCCCATACGGCCAGCGGCACCGCGTCATCCGCAAACAGACTTTCCGGAAGCGGCTCCGTCCTCATCTTCATGGTGGCGAGGAGAAGCTGCCTGCCGTTGGTCTCCGCGTCCATGCATGTGCTGAGCGCGACAATCTGCATGCCGTTTTTGATCGCGTCTTCCGGCATTTTGCTGAAGACGAACTTGCCGTTCTCGGCGATGTTCCTGTCACGGGCGTCGATGTAGGTCTTAACACCCTTCGCAGCGCTTTTGATGTTGAAGGAAGGATCCCACTGCACCGCAAGGGACTTGGTATAGTTCAGGTAATCCGTCAGCTCGCCGGCGCTCCGGTCTCCTGCGGAATAGATGCGTTTATCGTAAGCGTCTGCTGAAAGCCGCGCGAAAACACGCAGGTCATAGAGTCCCTCCGTCGTGATCAGATATCCGATCTGATGACCGGAAAAGTAGGAATTGTCTTCGTATTTCTCAATGTCCCCGAACATGGCGCCGTTGTCCATGTGGTGACCGTAGATCAGATTGTAGGTATCCGTGAAGTCCCTGGAATTGGCAACCGACAGGTAGATCGAACCGGTCAGACTGCTTTTGCCGTAGATGTCTTTCATGGAGTATTCCATGTCATCCTTTCCCTGCATGACCGGATAGTCGATATGCGTGCCCGCCATGATCAGCCACGAGCAGCTGTCCTTGTTGACCTGCTGCATCTCTTCAAAGGAAGGCGGGTCCTCTTCGACAGATGGTCTGTACTGCTCCAGATCCCAGGAGGTGAAGGCCGCCCGGTTGGTGTAGACCGAATCATAGAGCACGAACCCGCTGTATGTGAGCATACCAAAAACAACGACGGTCGATACAACTGCCAGTACCTTGGATCCATATAAAGCTATCAGTGCTGTGATACTATGATGCATTGGTATTCCTCTTACAGGTTTGTCCGGCTTACAGGTTTGTCCGGCGCATGACCGAGATCACGGTGCCTTCTAACTCATTGTAGTTCACTGGCCCGAAGTACCGGCTGTCCTCTGTGCCCTGCCGCTGGTCCTCCATGATAAAGCATTGTCCTGCCTGCAGTGTCAGCGGATAGGTCGTGAATCCCTCCAGCGGGAACGTCTCATAAAAAATGTTTGTCTCCGTCATGCTGAACCCGTTGATGATCAATGAGCCGTCCTTGGTGATCTCAATGGTGTCCCCCGGTACGGCAATGACTCTGCCCACATAACGCGTGTCATTCTTTTCGAAGACGACGATGTCCTGCGCTTTCGGGTCTTTGTCGAGCCGGTAGTACATCAGGAAGTCGCCGGAGTCGATCCGCGGATACATGTCCGCGTTCGGCATGGTCGTAATGCCAATAATGTGGGCGAACAGTACGTAGAGCACGATGACGAAGATCAGGACCTGCATGGCGAACCACTGGAAATCGCTCATTCCCTTGCGTGCCTTTTTCTTCTGCTCGCCGGCCTTTGTTTTCAGTTCCTTTACTTTTGATGCGGATGATTCATTCTTTGATGGTTCATTCATTTGGGGGTCACCTTTCCCATTGATCATAACGGTCTGCGTGTCAACAGAATCGTCAAAAATGATCGTTTTTGAATTGTTTTATGACTTTTGCTTATGTTTGTTTATGTCAGATACTGCGCCGCCAGCCGCTTGGCTTCCTGCTGCATCTGCTCAACGACTTCCTCCGGCCCGACGATCTTCACCCCGTCTCCCAAGGCGATGATCCACCCGAGAAACTGTTTGCTGACGGCTACGCTCACGGTGATCCGGAATTTGTCTTCGCCCGCCGGCGCGATGATGATATCCGTACCGAACCGGTCGATCATGACGCCGACCAGATCGTTATCTGCTTCGATCGTAACCTTTTTCTCCTCGCCGCCGAACATACCGAACAGGCTCCGTGTGTAGTGCGGCAAGTCGAACTTCTGGAACTCCTGCTGCCCCTCTCTCCGTTCCTCCAGGATCGAGATGTCCAGCATTTTATCTACCCGGTAGTGCTTGATTTTGC
>CADCPK010000049.1 GCA_902803215.1 uncultured Lachnospiraceae bacterium | reverse complement strand
TCTTTTGGGCCAAGGGGGACGTATCTCTTTGGCCCATTTTTGCTCACAAAAATGGGCCAAAGAGATACGTCCCCCTTGGCCCAAAAGAGATACGTCCCCCTTGGCCCATTTTTACGAGCAAAAATGGGCCAAAAGATACGTCCCCATTGCCCCCCCAAAAATGATATAATATAACTGATTATACTTATTAAGGCTCTTCGTTTATTTAGGATAGAGTGGCGGACCGGAAGATGGTCACAGAAAGAGGGGACTATTATGAAGATCGCAGGACTTGACATTGGAACCACAGGCTGCAAGATCACGGTTTTTGACCGGGAGGGCAACTTCCTGGACAAGGCATATAGGACTTATCCGGTAAAGCGTGGGGCAAGCGGGCACGAGGTAGATGCGTCCGCTTTGCTGGACAGTGTTTTTGCGGTGATGAAAGAGATAGCTGTGCAGCACCCTGATATAGACGGATTAGGTGTAACCAGCTTTGGAGAGGCGTTTGTTCTTACTGATGAGAAGGGGATTCCGCTTCACCGCGCGATGCTCCTGACAGACGTACGTGGCCGTGAGGAATGTAAAGAACTCATCGATAAGATCGGCGGCCGCAGGATTGCTTCGATCACGGGTGCACGGCCACATGTGATGTACAGCCTCTCCAAGATCATGTGGATGAAGCGAAACAGACCGGAGATCTACGCACAGGCGAAGCATCTGTTTTTAATGGAAGATCTGGTCGTGTTTGCCTTGACGGGGAAGGCGCAGATCGATTATTCACTGGCGTGTCGGACGATGGCGTTTGACATTCATTCTCTCTGTTGGAGCGAGGAGATGTTCGAGGCTGCCGGGATCGACATGGATCTTATGTCGCAGCCGGTTCCTACAGGGACATCAGCGGGGACCATCACGAAAGAGGCGGCGGAGCGCACGGGTCTTTCCGCAAAGATGCAGGTCATTTCTGTCAGCCATGATCAGGTAGCGGCGGCAGTCGGAGCCGGCATATTTGGACCGGATAAAGCTGTGGATGGAGCCGGAACGTCTGAGTGCATCACCATTTTGTACAAAGGGCTTCCCGATGCCAACATCATGTATGAAGGAAGCTACTCTGTTGTTCCCTATGTCGTCCCGGATACTTATGTGTGCTATGCTTTTTCGTATACGGGCGGGGCGCTGATCCAGTGGTGTGTCGATACTCTTGCGAAAAAGGAGAAGGAAGAGGCGAAGGAGAAGGGAATCGCTGTTTATGATCTGCTTGAGCAGGCGTGCAAAGGACCGGACGGGGTGATCGATGCGCCGACGGGGCTTCTGGTGCTTCCGCATTTTGCCGGGGCAGCGACCCCTTATATGGACACCGGAGCCAAAGGGGCTGTTTTGGGACTGACTGCGGGAACGACTCTCAGCGACATCTATCTGGCCTGCATGGAAGGCGTGGGGTATGAGATGATGCTCAATATGGAGTATCTGGCCGGCTCCGGGCTGCAGGCAGAAATGCTGCATGCTACAGGAGGCGGTGCGAAGTCCGAGGTGTGGATGCAGATGAAGGCGGATATGCTGAATATTCCCATCACTGCCTTGAAAACCGTGGATGCGGGCACGGCCGGGAGCGCGATGCTGACGGGGATCGCTATTGGGTGTTATAAAAATCTTGAGGAAGCGGCGGCTTGTATGGTAGAGAAGACCGGGGTTTATTATCCACGGGCGGAGATGCATGAGAAGTATTTGGACGTGTATAAACGATATCGGAAGGTGTATGAGGCGGTGCGGCCGCTGGTGTGACGGGCATTGCGCAGGAGGGTATCATGGTAACAAATCAGATGATTTGGAAAAGGACTAAGGATGATCTGGTAGCGGCGGTGAAGCGTCTCGGATTTCCTGCCGAGCTGGGAGAGGCGGTTGCGAAACATCTGGGGAGCCCTAAGGCGATGGAGCGTATGATTTCTTATCTGTCTTATGTGAAACCACGGAGCGAGGAGCTGATCGTGGACGAGATGCTGGCAATCCGGAGCGAGATCGATGCGTGGAGAGACAAAAAGGCTGCCGAAGAGGCGAATGCGGCTTATAATGAGATGCTTTATTATGGGCTGGGAGTGGAAGATGAAGTCGAGTAAGTTTTACGAACAAGGCTGAAAGCATTGCTGATTTTGCCGGAAAACGGCCGGTATATTGTGATAAGAATTAAAGTGGAGAAGAGTGAAATATGAGTTTATTTGCAATCGGAGATCTTCATCTGCATTATCAGTCCGTTTTGAAAGCCCCGGGGCAGCTGCATGAACGAGTATGGAAGAATCATGAGGAGAAGTTCCGCAGCAACTGTGCTAAGCAGATAACGGAAGAGGATACGCTTGTCCTGGTGGGCGATCACAGCTGGGGAAAGAATCTTCCCGAATGTGAGCAGGACCTTCAGTATATTTGCGATCTTCCCGGGCGGAAGATTTTGACACGGGGTAATCATGACATGTTCTGGGATGCTAAAAAGACTGCACAGCTGAATAAGCTTTATCAGCCTCGCCTTACGTTTTTGCAGGACAGCTATGAGACTTATCGAGATTATGCGCTTGTAGGGACGAAGGGGTTTACCTTCGAGGGTCCGTTTTATCTTGACCGGCGAGGCCGGATCGTCGGGTGGGATGAAGAGGCGGAGGTCCATGCCCGCAAGCTTGTGGATAGGGAGCTTCAGCGGCTTCGGAAGTCTTTTGAACTGGCAAAGGCAGACGGCTATCAAAAATTTATCATGTTTCTGCACTATCCGCCTACCAATATACTGGAGGAGCGCAGCGGATTTACCGATATGGCGGAGGAATATGGCGCCTCGCAGGTGATCTACGCACATTGCCACGGCGAAAGCCGTTTCCACGACAGTATTCAGGGCGAGTACAGAGGCCGGACCTATCATCTGGTCTCGGGTGATTATCTGCGGTGGAAACCCTTGAGGGTGGTGGAGTGAGTTCACACTTTGTTCACGGTACCTGACACCGTGAACTGTAGTTCACGGTGTCAGGTACCGTGAACAAAGTGTGAACAATGTCGAATGAAACGGACAACGGCAGTGGAAAATGAATCGTGTACATGATATAATTTTGGAAAAGCCTGCTGATGAAGAGGCCGGAAGCCGGCGGTATTGTCTCATCGGTGATTTCGGAAAGAGGTGATAGAGATGATGCAATCAGAAAATGGAGTTTATCATTGGACCGGAACCTTCGACAAAGAGTACGAAACAAAGCAGTACCGTATTGTGTGGATCACGATAGGAATCACATGCATTTTCCTCATCATCTTCGGGGCGGTTCTGTGTATCCCGGCCGGAGACTGGGGGATGTTCGCGGCATTTTTGCTGCCATGCCTGGCCGTGTTTGTTATCACTTTTCTGATCATCGAGCTGTTTAAGCGCAGTAAGGCAGGCTCAACCCGTGGGTACAGTATGTCGGATAAAAGCATATGGATGGGCTATAGGAGAAGCCGCGTGGACTTTTTCTTTGACAGTGCAAAGCATGTGATTTTTACGAAGACCTACATTGAGCCGGTGCAGAAAATAGGCAGCTTCAGAATTTATGTGCCGGAGGAGGACATGCCTTTTGTGAAGAATTACGTGCGGAGCAGGCTGCCGTACGGTTGTGAAATCGAAGATCGTTCTTATTCCATATAGGAAAACAGGCCCATGTGCTGTGACTAACGGGGTCAAACAGTCCACTGTAGGGACATCTGTGAAAGGTTGAAGTAGATATGACAATCAGAGAGTATACCGTAGACGATTTACCCGAGATGATCGACATCTGGAACGAGGTGGTAAAAGAAGGAATTGCATTCCCGCAGGAAGAAATGCTCAACGAAGTGACAGGAAAAGCATTCTTTGCGTCACAGAGCTATTGCGGTGTGGCCGAGGAAGAAGGAAAAGTGGCCGGCTTATATATACTGCATCCCAATAACGTCGGGCGGTGCGGACATATATGCAACGCAAGCTACGCGGTAAGATCAGCGCTCCGCGGAAGGCATATTGGCGAGAAACTGGTTAGAGATTGTCTGGAAAATGCTGCCCGGCTTGGGTTTGGAGTACTTCAGTTCAACGCGGTCGTCGAGAGCAATATTCATGCGAGGCATCTCTACGAAAGGTTAGGCTTTGTACAGCTGGGAACGATCCCGAAAGGGTTCAGGATGAAAGATGGGCATTATGAGAGTATTTGTCCGTACTATCATGAATTATGAGTGGGACCGAAGGGTTTATAAAATGTTCACAGAATATTTACAGTACCTGGCACCGTGAATTTTTTATGAACAGTTCACAAAATGTTTACAGTACCGGACACTGTGAACATATGCATGTGGGCGAATATCGATAAGGTTTATTATGGCTGTACCATTGAAGACAACAGTCTGATCGGCTTTCGCGATGAGAAGTTCGACGAGCTGGCCGGAGGCAGAGAGAAGATGGCAGATTATCTGGAATGCATCGATCGTGACGCCTGTCTGAAACTGTTCGAGGACTATAGTGAGATGGATCATCAGGAGTACTGATGCTTTGAAAAAAAGCGCCGGTCACTGTCGACAGCGTATTATGAGAGGGAAGAAAATGAAGAGAAGCTTTAATATCTTTGAAAAGGTAAAACAGCAAACAGTTCATTCGGGAAGACGCCGCCTGTTTATAGGGTTGCTTGGCTTGCTTGCCATGTCGGCACTACCGTCTGTCAATGCATATGCCGAGACAGAAATGTACGATGTGAAATGCCCCGTAGGAGAGGGGACGGTAACGGGAGGAATCTCGAACACCGAAGCGGCTGAGGGCTTTATTCATCAGGCGCTCTTCCATGATGAGCCTGCCGCAGCCGGGGCAAGTGCACACCTGGGCGATAGACTCACGGCAGCTGAGAAGATTCTGTATCAGACGATGAAAGACCACTTCACGGCTATGACAACGCGTACGACTTCAGGCAGCGGAACATCTTTTTCCACTATTGTGGAGATTCCGGCTGCTGATCTGATAGATCATTTCCCCGAAAAGACGAGATATACCGCGGAAGAACTGGGCGTGGATTCTATTATTGAGGTCATTGACGGATTAAACTATATTACCCTGGAAGCTATGGATGCTTTTTACGCCAAAGTACAGTTTAATCCCGAGACCGTAATTAACGCGCTTGCAGCGGATTCTCCCTATGACTTTTACTGGTTTGACAAGACTGCCAGCTATTACTATTATTTCACAGGACTGGGATGTGATGGGGAATCTTTATGGCTGGATGAGAGCAGTAATGACTACTTTGTGGTCGAGCTGCCTGTGGCGCAGGAATATGCGGTGTCACGGACAGGCGGAACAACAGATTTTGACCTTTCCTTCACAAACGCGGTCTGCAATGCAGCGGATACTGCCGCGGGGATCATCGAAACTTATAAAAACAAATCCGACATAGACAAACTGTACGCATATAAGAATGAAATCTGCGATCGTGTCGATTACAATGACGATGCCGCCGGCCATCCTACTCCATACGGAAATCCGTGGCAGGTGATCTGGGTGTTCGACGGAAACCCGGATACGAAAGTTGTATGCGAGGGTTATTCGAAGGCGTTCCAGTATCTGTGTGATCTGTCTGCGTTCCACACGCCGATCTATACAATTTGTGTTTCCGGAACGATGGACGGCGGTGCACATATGTGGAACATTGTCGCCATGGATGACGGAAAAAGGTATATGGCGGATGTGACCAACAGTGATGAAGGTACGATTGGCGCACCCAATGATCTGTTTATGGCCACCTATACCGAGTACAGGCCGGGAAATCCGCTCTCAGAGTATGATTTTAATATCAAAGGCCGTACGATTACTTACATATATGATGATAGAACCGTTTCCCTTTTCAGAAGCAATGAGCTGGAAATGACGGATCTGTTGTTTGATCCGGAAGATTATCCGGAAGCGAACATAGAAGGCGACCATGATATCCTGCATCTGCCGAGGGGCCTGAAGGTCATCGAAGAAGAAGCCTTTGCGGGAATCAACAGTGAGATGGTCATTGTCCCCGAAGGATGCACTGCCATCAGAGGCAGAGCATTTTACGGCTGCCCGAATCTCAGGCGCGTCATACTTCCCGCAAGCTGCACGGACATAGCACCGGATGCATTTGACGGGTGCGGGGAGGTACAGCTCAGTTACCACTGAGCGGAATGAACCGGGGGACGGTTCGAGACCACTGAAAAAGTGGGATGAGTAATAGGGAACGTATCTTTTTTGAGTAATAGGGGACGTATCTTTTTGACTCATTTTTGCGCGCAAAAATGAGTCAAAAAGATACGTCCC
>CADCPK010000048.1 GCA_902803215.1 uncultured Lachnospiraceae bacterium | reverse complement strand
CCATCCTATAGCCACATAAAAAACGAGCCTTGCATAAGCAGCAAAACACGCTGCCATATGCAGGGCTCTTTTCATTTGTAACGGCGCGATCTGATGGCGCATAAATCCCTTGAATCGACAACGATCTACATTCACCTTGCGGTTCATTCCGCTTCCTCTGTCCTCAGCCCCTTTGACCTGATGACATGCACTGCATCATTTCCGGAAGCGGCCTGACCTTTCCGGGTTCCTGTAAAAAGTGGGCGGGCCTTTACGAATGGGAAAATTTTCGTGACCATCTGTATAAAAAAGTCTGGTGCCCTTTCATAAAGAAAACGTTCAACGGCTTCGGCAATGCCGTCGAGTATCTTGACCGGTACACGCATAAGATCGCCATCTCAAACAACATGCTTTCAGTATACTATAGAAATCAAAAAAGACAGTCGAAAACTGCCTTTTTCTGTTTAGATGTTGACGAAAAATGCATCCCCTGACTCATAACCGTATCAACGCTTCCAGATGGAAACTCCCTCCGGAAACGGCATACCGTTCAGGCATACAGGTACTCCAGGCCATGGTACTGCCGATCGGCCCATGGGCGGCATCCAGATGCAGAACAGTTTCCTCGCATAATTCCAGTTCATGGTCATGCCGTGCCTTCTGACAGGCAGAAACCGTATAATGATGCGCATCAAAATGGAGAGGCTGTCTCATCTGCACCTGAAGTCGATGTCCTTCGGCATCCTCCAGATACAGCCAGTACGTGTCTTCATGCCCTCCGTTTTCCGACGGCGGGATAAAGCTGAAATGCTGCGCATTTACCGTAGATTCGTGGACTCCTAAAGGCGCCGCCAGCTGACGGTCAGAATAGTTCTCTACAGGCCCCCTGCCGAAATAGACCAGCTTTTCGAATCCCTGAGGCACCAACAGCTCCAGCCCCGCACGGGGAACAGCCTGATAAGAAGGATCGATCAGAAAATCAGCCCCAAGCTCCAGACTCCCGTCTCCAAAAAGTGTATATGCAACCTTTCCACTGATCTCAGGTGCATCTGCTTCTTCTTTCGTAAAGAGCAGTTCCACCCGGATACGATCCTCACCGTTCAAAACAGTCATCTCTGAATATACAAAATGCAGATCTCTTATCTTCTCATATTCCCGGAACCAGCCCCAATCCTTCTGGGCATCCAGTCCCGTGTAAGGCCTGTCAAAACAAGGTCTGACTCCGCCGCAAAGATAGGTAACCCCCTCTTTTTCCACAAAATTGAGCATTCCTGTCTTTTTATCGATCGAAACCCGGACCTTTGCCGCTGACAGAAGCAGCTGCTCTTCATCCTGCTCTGCCACAGGGGCAGCTGCAGGCGCTGTTTTCGGCTCATACAAAGCCGCCGGCCCGCTTTCCAGCATAAACTGGCAGGTCCCGACCGGGATATCCTCATCTTTTCCGCTGCAGAAAAAGATAAAATCGATCGTATAGACTGCCCCCGGTTTTTTCTCATGCGGAATAGAGATTTGCATGATCTGCGACTGGCCCGGCGCAAGATCAGGGAGCACAACCTCCTGCCTGGCGATTTCTTTCCCATTCTCCTTCAAGATCCCGGTACACCTGTAAGCATTCAGTGATAACGTAAGACTGTCGTTGCGCAGCAGATAGGTATCTTTTTCGTTGGTGGTCTGCCATGCCGACCACCGTTCCGGAGCCGTAAAACGAACCGGTGAATACGCTTCTTTTACTTCATAGGCTACGGGTTTCCAGGTAAGATCCGGAAGAACGATCCCGTTGTCTGTCATGAACGAGGGATCGGGTCCGCCGTCCCTCCCCTCTACATATGATTCTCCGAAGTCGCCTCCGTAGGCAAAAAACGGCGTTCCGTTCTCTGCAAAGCCCTGAAGGCTTTTATCCTGCCAGTCCCAGATATATCCGCCCTGGAAACGCGGGAAGCGATGCAGCAGCTTCAGGAATTCTTCCAGTCCGCCACCGCTGTTCCGAATCTGATAGAGATACTCTATCAGGATGATCGGCCGGTCATCTTTGGGATCCGCAAGCATTTTCATGATATAATCCACGGTCGCATACATATTTCCTCGGACATCGGAGATCTGTTTCCCCGGTTCTCCCGCTTCATACTGGCACAGACGCGAAGGATCATATTCTTTGATGAACCCATACATGGCTGCATGATTAGCGCCAGTCCCGCTCTCATTGCCCAGGGACCAGGAGTAGATACAGACATGATTTTTATGCTGACAGACCATCCTTACCGCTCTGTCCAGGAAGGCATTCGCCCATGCCGGCGAGTGCGTCAGAGCCCCCGCCACGCCATGCGTTTCCAGATTCGCCTCGCAGATCACCAGAAGTCCATATTGGTCGCAAAGGTCATACCAGACCGGGCTGTCCGGATAATGACAGGTACGTACTGCGTTGATATTCATCCGCTTCATCTGGCGGATTTCCTCTTCCATGATCTCCCTGCTGACATATCTTCCTGTCTTATAATAAAATTCATGCCGGTTTACGCCGCGGATGATCAGACGGATCCCGTTCAGAAAAACCACGCCGTCTGCGATCTCAATCTTTTTAAAACCAAAACGGGCGCTCTCAATATCCAGCACCTCCCCTTCAGGAGACAAAAGTTCCACGATCAGGGTATACAGTACAGGCGTTTCCGGCGACCAAAGGCAGATCCTTTCCAGCGAGATTTCCGCCCGGGCGGAATTTGCAGTCGGTCTTACATCCTGACGATACAGAGCCTCTGCCTGTACATCTCCTTCTCCGGAGCCCAGACATTCTCTTTTGCTGTCATAGATGCCTGCTCTGATGCGGCAGTCCGCAAAACCCGGCCTGCGGCTGACATTGGCTGTTACAGTCACATGGCCGCTTTTCAACTTAAGATCAGGAACCGCATCCCAGCGGATATCCTCAAGATGAAGGGCCGGTTTGGCGATAAGCCATACATCCCGGAAAATCCCGGACAAATACCAGTAATCCTGATCCTCCATATAAGTTGAGTCCGCGAACCGCATCACCTGCAGGGCGATCATGTTTTTCCCGGGTTTTACATATTCTGTGATGCAGAATTCCGCTGCAAGCTTACTGTCCTGAGAATAGCCTGCCGGAATACCGTTCACCCAAAGATAAAAAGCGGTTTCCACTCCTTCGAAATTCAGATAGACCTCTCTGCCGGCAAACGCATCCGGAAGTTCAAAAATCTTCCGGTAACAGCCGGTCGGGTTCCCGGAAGGCAGATACGGAGGGTTGGGTACCTTGGGTTTCCCGGACTTTGCTTCGATCATGCATTCTGTTTCATCCTGATGAAACGGATAATCCACGTTTGTGTAGATCGGTTCGCCATATCCCTGTATCTCCCAGTTGGACGGTACAGGAATATCTGCAAATTCCCGTTCGTCATATTCCGGCAGATAAAAATCATCCACCAAAGATACATCATCGCAGTAACGAAAACGCCACGTCCCATTCAGACTGTGAAGATATGGACTGGAACCATATGTGTAATCCAGAGCGTTTTCCCTTGTGTCCCACGTTCCCCAGCGGGAATGAGCGGGGCAGCGGTTTATTGAGAGCGTATCCAACGTCTGCCAGTCTGGACGAGAATGAAAATCCATACGGTTGTTCATGCTTATCATTTTCTGTCACCCTTTCACGGCACCGGCGACCATGCCTTCCATAATCTGTTTATGCAGAATGATATAGACTACAATACTCGGAATGATCGTGAGAAGTACTGCCGCGATCATGCCTACATAGTTGGTGGAATACTGAGACTTGAAGTTCGTCAGTCCGACCGGAAGTGTCATTTTTGACTGATCTGTCAAAAAGATTCTCGGAAGCAGGAGATCATTCCAGACATTGATAAACTGTACCACCATCACGGTGACAATGGATGACCTGGCGATCGGAAGGATTACCTGTCTGAAGCATTGGAACACCGTACACCCGTCGATGATCGCCGCCTCCTCCAGTTCCCTTGGAATAGATCTCATAAATCCACAGATGATAAAAATCGACATCGGAAAACCAAGCGCGATCTGCGGAATAATGACGGACAATCTGGTATTCAGCAGATTCATGCTTTTGAAGGTAGAAAACAGCGGGATGATCAGGCCATAGATCGGAACCATCATACCCATAAGAAACAGTGTATATACCAGCCCGGACAGTTTCCATTCCATACGTGTAATGGCATAGGAAGCCATCGTCGCCAGGATGGCTGTTATGATAACGACAACCACAGATATGATCACCGAATTTCCGAAATACTTGATAATGCCTCCCGTAACAATGGCATCTTTATAGTTGGCAAGGCTGAATGAAGCCGGAAACCCCCAGGCATTCGTATATAACTCCTGATTTGTCTTGAAAGAAGAAAGCAGCAGCCAGAAAATAGGATAAAGGCAGGATATCGCAAAGGTGCTCAGCAATACATATTTGATAATGAGCCATACCAGCTCTGTTCTACTCTTTTTCATCACGACCTCCTTTAATCCCTGGACTTAAAGACAATATTCGACAATCCTACGGAAAGCATACATAAGATCAGAAGGATCACGCCGATAGCAGAAGAATACCCATACCGGAGGATATTGAATGCCGAATAATACATGTAAGTCGACATGACCTCTGTTGCATGATTGGGCCCGCCGTTTGTCATAACTGCGATCAGGTCATAGTATTTCAAAGAACCTGTTATGATCAGAACTGCGTCAATAGACAGGATAGGCCGGATTAAAGGAAACGTAATGCTCTTGAACTGCTGCCATTGTGTGGCGCCGTCAATCTCTGCAGCCTCATAAAGATCGGCATCTATATTCCGCATCGCTGCGAGCTGGATGATCATATGATAGCCTACATACTGCCACATCACAACTATAATGATCATGAAGATAGCAATGTCTTTATTGGCAAGCCAGACCTGGGTAAGACTTCCCAGACCGATCAGCTTCAGGAAAGCATTTAGAAGACCATAGTTGCCGTTATAGATAAACGTCCATGTCAGGCCGACGGCAACGCCGCAGATTACACACGGGAGAAAAAAACTGTCTGGAAGAAAGAAGCCCCTTTGATCTTTTTAAAGATGGCATTTCCAAAAAACATAGCCAACGGCATATGGGCAAGCAGGGACCCGATGACCATGATAATATTGTTTTGAAGAGCCTTCAGGAAGGTTCCGTCATGAAACAGATTTATATAGTTTTTTATGCCGACGAATTCGTTGACATCCATCAGATTCGTTTCAAAAAAAGACAGGTAGATATTGTAAATAATCGGAACCAAAGCAAAGACGAAATAAATAAGAAAAGCAGGCAATACAAACAAGGCAATGCTTTTCTTATTTCCCATGACTTTTTTCATAGCCTCACCTCTCTATTGAAAAAACCACCTCAGGATCAGATATCGATGTCTTCAATAGCCTTAATAGCAAAATCCTGCGGTGGTTCTTTCTTTGGTTTATATACAAAAACCCGTAAAGCGGATTTTTTTGTTCTTTACTCTTTTACCGTCTGGTTTCAGCATATGCCTGAAGAGCATCAAAACATTCCTGCGGATCATCGCCATTGGCGATCGCAACAGACTGGTTGTTGAATTCATTGCCCATATCTGCATCTACACGATCATACCACGGCGTAATATGTACCTGTTCAGCGATCAGCGCTATACTGTCAGCCATCAGAGAGGTGAGCTTCGAGCTGTCCAGTTCACAGTTGGTGCAGGGAATACGGCCATAATCATAAGCAAGAAATGTTGCATTTTCATCGTTGGTCCAGTATTTCAGAAAATCAACCGCTGCATCTACGTTCTGGCAATTCTTCGTCACGGCAAAAGATGTATCAACAGAGCCCAGCGTAACGCCATCGTTTTCCGGATCGATCTTGGGTACGACAAACGCTCCGATATTCTCTGCTTCCGGAGAAACACTGGAATCCGTGAGAGACTGGATTTCCCAGGTACCGTTGAAGTACATGGCAGTCAATCCCATGCGGAAAAATTCACGTGCTTCATCAGAAGAAACTCCTGTAAAACCATCTTCATAATAACCGGCGTCAACTTCTGCCTGGAATTTTTCAGCAGCTTCTACCAGAGCCGGATCATTCCATGCGCCTTCTCCGTTATAAAGTGATTCAAACAGTTCATACCCGCCTATGCCGTTGCCCAGTTCCTGAATATACTGCGATACCAACCATGCGTCTGCTGCCGTAGATGCAAGAGAGATCGGTGTTACACCGTTGTCTTTGAGTGTCTGGCACACATCGAGGAATTCCTCATAAGTGGTTGGTACAGATACTCCGTTCTCTTCAAAAATACGTTTGTTATAAAACATCAGTCCCAGACACTGCTGTGTCGGAATGCCGTACCGCTCTCCATTATAGGTAAGCAGGTCGAGCGTCCCCTCATTAAAGCTCTCTGCCCATTCGGGATCTGCATCAAGATACGACTGCAGGCTTACGATTTTTCCTCCATTTACGTAGTTTCCCAGATATCCGAGTTCCCAGGTAAAAATGATATCCGGTTCGGAATCAGCGGCCATCATGGTTGAAAGTGCTGTTTTATAATCGGTATTGGTATAGTAAGTCGCTTCAACGGTAACTCCCATTGTATTGGTTTCATTGTACTGTTCGATGATCTTCTCATAACCCGGTTTTGAAGCATCGGAAGCAGAAGCATTTATCATCATGGTCAGTGTTGTGCCTTCCGATGCATGGGCGGTTGCAGTAAGCCCGGCGGCGAGCAAAGTCGTCAGCAGAATTTTGGAAAATGCTTTGTTCATAGTTACCCTCCTTTACATGATAAATGGTTTATGGTTTATGGTTTATTTAAAATCCCGTACACTGTCCCCTTCCAGAACAGTGCCGGGAATCCTGTTCACAAAATGGCAGAATTCGCCATTCAGCACCCGGATCAGTAATTCGACCAGCTTTTGGCCCATTTTCTCCGGATAACATGTATAAGTTGTGAGCGACGGAACAGATTGGTTTAACCGAGAGCTCCCATCAAAACTGAGAACGGATACATCATCCGGGATATGAAGGCCTGCCCGCTGCAGTCCCTGGATAAAGCCAAATGCAAGTTCATCATTAAAACAGATAACAGCGGAAGCATCCAGCTTTTTTTCTACGTAATCAGCTGCGGCAAGAAGACCATTATGGAAAAAATCTTCCTCCTCATGAATCCCGAGATTTCGGTCGACCATATCAGATTCTTTTAAGTCGACAGCAGCTTCCTGTTCTTTTTCTGTTCTTCCGAGATGATACCGCGCAACGTCTTTCCCAAACACAGGACTCATGGAATGGATCCAGGCCAGCATACGCGTGTCGTTTGACAACAGACTGTCATAAGAGGCAAAAGCAATCTTTTTGTGCCTCCTTTTCCTGAGATACTGTATAGCCTGTTCCATGCCTGCATAAAGATCCCATACTACAAAATGCATTGCTTTGTGCATATGAAAGTATTGCCCGAAACATGCGCTGACAGCAGGCAGGTGAAAACTCTTTTTATACATCCTGTCATATTTATATGCAGTATATTCGTTCCCGAAAATGATCCCATCTATGGATGCTTCTTTCAGCAGGCTGAAATTCAGTTCTCCGGATACCAGAAGAAGGTACCCCTGCTTCATGGATTCCTTCATCATCCCGTAGTACAGATCAATGTTAAAGGAGTTGTGCAGATCTTTGCAGACAAACAGCAGCTGTTTTGTTTTTTCCTGACGAAGCGTCATGGCTGAACCATAAGGAGCATAATGCAATTCTTGAGCGATCTGTATGATTCGTTCTTTGACTTCTTTCTGTACGTAACCGTTGTTGTTAAGAGCCCGGGATACTACAGAAACAGATACGCCGGCTTTTTGTGCAATGTCTTTACGGGTAATCCTCCGGTGATCCGTTGTTGTTTTCTTTCTTTCTGCTGATGCGTCCTGTCGTATATCGGGATAGGATTTTTCTCTATATCTTCCGTCCAAATTGCCATCTCCTCTTCGTGGGAAAGAATCCTGACCTCTCTTTTATCATACTTACCCTGGTTTCGTTTTCCAACAATAGAATATGTGGTCATATGTCCACATGGCATCAGCTCCCTGCATGTATTTCTCAAAAAT
>CADCPK010000047.1 GCA_902803215.1 uncultured Lachnospiraceae bacterium | reverse complement strand
GATGGGGTTTGTTGGTGTATTGTGTTGTGTTACGCTTCGCCACCCAATCGGAAAGGTTCCCTCCATATCGGGAGCGGCGCGCGGGGGTGAGGTGTTGCCGGCAGGATAATAGTAATGAGTAATTGGGGACGTTTCTTTTTGACTCATTTTGGGAACACGGGGACGGTTCCATTTCCGGGTGGAACGAAGAACCGTCCTCCTGTCTTGTTATCGAGGTAATAATATGGTATGATGATAGTTACATCGCCCGAGCAGGTTTGAAGACGCAGGAAGCGTATGTTTATGCCTGCAGAGGTTCACTATTTTATAATAACAGGAGGGTTCATTATGTCCAAATATGCGGGTACTAAGACCGAGAAGAATCTGATGGAAGCTTTCGCCGGTGAGTCACAGGCGCGCAACAAATACACGTACTATGCTTCCCAGGCCAAGAAGGCCGGATATGAGCAGCTTGCGGCGCTTTATCTGGAGACTGCCGATCAGGAGAAAGAGCATGCTAAGATGTGGTTCAAGGAGTTCCATGGAATCCACGATGTAGAGACAAACCTGGCTGACGCAGCCGCAGGCGAGAACGCCGAGTGGACCGATATGTATGTTCGTATGGCAAGAGAGGCACGTGAGGAAGGCTTCGAAGAGCTGGCTGAGAAATTCGAAGGTGTGGCAAAAGTAGAGGCCGCCCACGAAAAACGCTATCTGAAGCTTCTCGAATCCCTGAAAGCCGACAAAACCTGGAAAGGTGACGCGCCTCTCGGCTGGAAGTGCCGTAACTGCGGCTACGTCCACGAAGGCGAAGAGGCCCCCGAAGTATGTCCGGTGTGCGCACATCCGAGAGCTTATTTTGAGCGCCGAGTAGAGAATTATTAAAAAAATGAGGATGGTGGAAACCATCCTCATTTTTTTGACTCAGCTCATCAGCTGATTTCCGATTCTGTTATATACCTCAACCGCATCACGCACATGCAACGGTTCTCCCGTTCCGGGGGCTCCACCGGTCACCACTATATACTCTCTCCCATCTATCTCCGCGAAGCTCGCGAGGCACAGCCCGGCGGCGTTTGTAAAGCCGGTCTTGCCGCCCAGGATCTCGCCGCCTGTCACTTCTGTGGATGACAGATTGTTGAACAAGGTGCTGTACACGGTTATTCCGTCCGGATGGACATCTGTCGGGCCGGATGAGTGATAGTGGCTTGTGATGATCTCGCGGAAGGTTTTGTTCCGCAGGCAATACTTAAGCAGGATTGCCATGTCGTAACACGTGCTGTAGTGATCTTCATCGTGAAGCCCGGTGGTGTTGCAGAAATGAGTATCCTTCATCCCGATCTTTTTCGCTTTTCGGTTCATCAGTTCCACAAAGGCTTCTTCGGATCCCGATATCTCATAGGCGACCGCCATGCAGCAGTCCGCGCCGGAGGGCAGAATTATCCCGTAGAGGATATCCTCGACTTTTGCCGTCTCGCCGGGCTGATAGCCGGCCTGCGTCGCATCGCTCCCGTTCAGCGCATCGAGCATCTCCGACGTAAAGGTGATCTCCTTCGACAGCTTCAGCTTATCCAACGCTACGATCGCGGTCATCATCTTTGTCATCGAAGCAGGGTACATTCTCTCCCGCCCGTTCTGTTCGCCCAGAACCCTCCCGCCGCGCGCGGTGATCACGATCGAATACGGGCTGTTCAGACCCGATACATCCACTTCCTTCACCGCAGGCCGGGTAAATTCTTCAAGGAAGATTTTGATCTTTGGCGTCCAGAACACGATGCTTCCGATAAACACGATTATTGCTGTCCACACCAGCAGGATCACAAACGTATTCTTTCGGCTGCGTTTCCTCCGTCTTCGGTCCATCAGCTGTTTGACCTCTTCATCACTGCATCGATAGAGCGGATGCAGGCGTTTCGGAATCCTTCCTGTTCAAGCGCCGCCACTCCCACGATCGTTGTGCCTCCCGGTGAGCACACTTTATCCTTAAGAACGCCGGGATGTTCTCCCGTCTCCAGCTGCAGTTTTGCCGCACCGAGGACCATCTGGGAGATCAGCCGATAAGAAGTTTCCCTTGCGATCCCGTATTTCACCGCTGCATCCGAGTAAGCCTCGATCATCATGTCGACAAACGCCGGTGCGCATCCGGTCACGGCTCCCGCAATTCCCATGAGGTGCGAAGGAAGCTCTTCCACAAGACCGAGGGTGCCGAACAGTTCCATGAGTTCTTTTCTCTCCTCAGGTTCCAGTGAGTTGGTCTCTTCGAAGACAAGCACGCCCTCACCGACCATCGCGGGGGTGTTCGGCATGACTGCCTGAATGCGGACCGAGGGATCCACGATTTTGCTGAACCTTGCAAAATCCCAGCCGGCCGCGATCGACACCAGCATTTTTCCGTCCAGGGTGCTTCCCAGGTCGGCAAGGACCGTTTCGATCTGATAGGGCTTACAGGCGATGAACACGGCATCTGCCTTCTCCACCGCTTCTCTGTTGGACGAAGCGGGCACAAAGCCGATCTTCTCCGCGTTCTTCCTGAGTTTATCCATATGCGGCGCCGAAGCATAGATCTGTTCTTTCGAAAGCTTGCCTGACGAGATAAATCCCTGTGCAAGCGCCTGTGCCATGTTTCCCATTCCGATAAATGCGATCGTCTGCATGTAACTATCCTCCATTATTCAGTGCAGTGAAAATGCTTGCCTGCAAGGGCATTTTCACAAACGTCAGTATGAAATCCCAAAGGATTCATACTTTATTCCATCGTGACAGCTTTCCCCATCCTCCGATATTCACTCCACCGTGACAGATTTTGCCAGGTTGCGGGGCTTGTCCACATCGAGGCCGCGGGCCACGCTGACATAGTAGCCCATCAGCTGCAGCGGAATGACCGCCAGGCTGGCGGCAAAATGCGGGTCGGTCCGCGGAATGTACACAGTAAAGTCCACTGTATCTTCTACATTGTAGTTTCCGTAGCTTGTGATCCCCATCAGGTATCCGCCGCGGCTCTTACATTCTACCATATTGCTAACTGTCTTCTCGTAAAGATCATTTTGCGTCAGCGATCCGACGACCAGAATGCCGTCCTCGATGAGCGAGATCGTGCCGTGCTTCAGCTCTCCTGCCGCGTAGGCCTCCGAATGAATGTAACTGATCTCCTTCATCTTAAGGCTTCCCTCCATGCTGATCGCATAGTCGACGCCCCGTCCGATAAAAAAGACATCTCTGGTGTTGGCAAATTTTGACGCAAACCACTGTATCCTCTCTTTATCCTCGAGAACCCTCTTCATTTTCCCCGGCAGCGTCTTCATCTCTTCAACCAAAGCCAGGCTGTCCTCCGCCGAAAGCAGGCCTCTCTTTTCCGCCATGCCGATGCAAAGCAGATAGCAGGCGATCAGCTGTGCGCTGTAAGCCTTCGTGGTAGCCACCGCGATCTCGGGACCCGCCAGTGTGTAGAAAACGTTGTCCGCTTCTCTGGCGATCGAGCTGCCCATCACATTCACGATGGCAAGTGTGCGTATTCCCTTTTCCTTAGCCTCTCTCAGCGCCGCCAGGCTGTCTGCGGTCTCACCGCTCTGGCTGATGACGATCAGCAGCGTGTCAGGATTCATGATCGGTTTCCTGTAGCGAAACTCCGAAGCAAGCTCCACCCTCACCGGTATTCGGGTCATGTCCTCAAAAATGTACTGTGCCGCCATGCCGACATGATACGCAGAACCGCAGGCGACGATGACGATATCTCTCACACTCATCAGGATCTCGTCGGTAAGCCCGACCTCTGTAAGATCGATCCTGCCATCCTTCACCACAGAATTGATGGTATCCTGCACCGCCTTCGGCTGCTCGTGGATCTCCTTGATCATAAAGTGCTCAAAGCCGCCCTTCTCAGCCGCCTCAGCATCCCACTCTACCTCTTTCAGCTCCTTCTGAATCTCTTCACCGTCCAGGTTATAAAAAGTAACTCCGTCCTTCGTGAGCCTGGCCATCTCCAGGTTACCGATATAATATACCTTGCGTGTATATTTAAGGATAGCCGGCACGTCGGAAGCCACAAAGGTTCCTTCATCAGACACACCGATGATCATCGGGCTGTCCTTTCTTGCCACCCAGATTTCTTCGGGGCAGTCTTTAAACATCAGCGCCAGCGCATACGAGCCACGCACACGGACCATGGTCTTCGCAATCGCATCGATCGGTCCGATATTATATTTTTTGTAGTAATAATCCACCGTCTTAACCGCGACCTCTGTGTCGGTCTGAGAGTAGAAACGGTAGCCCTTGCGGACCAGCTTGTCGCGGAGCTCCTGAAAGTTCTCAATGATTCCATTGTGCACACCGACGATATTGTCATCATCCGTTATGTGCGGATGCGCGTTGGTCTCCGAAGGTTCCCCATGCGTGGCCCATCTGGTGTGTCCGATGCCACAGTCCCCCTTCAGCGCAAGCCCGTCATTCGTCTTCTCCGCCAGAACTCTAAGCCGCCCTTTCGCCTTAACCACCTCAACGGCATGCTCCCCTTCTCTGACAGCAAGTCCCGCAGAATCATATCCTCTGTACTCCAGTTTAGAAAGCCCATCCAATAAAATTGGCGCCGCCTGCCTGCTACCGGTATAACCAACTATTCCACACATGTTCAGTCCCTCCTTTGTGCCTCTCCTGAACTACGATGTCAAAAAAATATCAACATTTCTAAATAATAGCATAACTAATCATAAAAATAAATAGCGAGCAACGCTCGCTCTTTAATTGTCTCTATCATATTTCCCGTTACCATTCCCGCCCCGACAGCTCACGCCCCATAGCCGACTGCAGCGGATTGTCACATCAGGCTGTGAACCGTTGTGTCTGCCCGAAGAGACAAGATGCTTAGAAGAACTTAGCCGCGAAGGCTCTCCTGAGCGGCGGCCCTAGTTCTTCTTAGCAGATTGGCTC
>CADCPK010000046.1 GCA_902803215.1 uncultured Lachnospiraceae bacterium | reverse complement strand
GGACAGAGTCCTAAAATTCTCATCGAGTTTTGGAGATTCGCGTCTTGAACCCCCACTTTTTCAGTGGTCTCGGATCGTCCCCCTGTGCGAACACAAAAGGACCGTCCCCCCTGTGTTTTTCACTTTTCCGCCAGCCTTATCCTCACACTCTGGATCCGATTCCCGGAAAGCTCTTCTACTACCAGCCGCGTCCCGTCCTCGAGCACTACCACCTGGCCCTGTGCGGGAAGAGAATCGAGCTGTTCGATAATATACCCGCCGATGGAGTCGTACTCCTCGGATTCCAGAGAAAGATGCAGCTCCTCATTGATATCATCCAGCCTCGCATAGCCCGCTGCAATATACTCTTTGCCGGGCGTCACACAAACCAGATCTTCCTTCTCATCCTCATCATACTCATCACGGATCTCCCCGACGATCTCCTCCAGAAGATCTTCCAGCGTGACGAGCCCCGCCGTGGAACCGTACTCGTCCAGAACGATCGCCAGATTCACCGAAGCCTTGCGCATGTCGACCAGCAGCTCCGCCGTAGGTTTATATTCATAGGTAAAATATGGCTCTCTCAGAATAGAGCGGATCGAAAAGTCCTCGTTTCCGGGCTTCAGAATAAGATCTTTCACGTTGATGATACCGATGATATTATCGGTCGATTCATCGTACACCGGAAAACGCGTGTGCCGGTTTTTGCGGAAACTTTCCATCAGCTGCTCATACGTAGAATTGACGTCCACAAAGTCCATATCGATCCTGGGGATCATCACATCCTTAGCGGCGGAATCGCCAAAATCGAAAACATTGTAGATCATCTGCTTTTCTTCTTTTTCTATCGCCCCGTCTTCCTGCCCGACATTGACCAGCGTACGCAGCTCGCCCTCAGTCATGGGACTTTCCTTCGCATTCGGATCGACGCGTAGAACACGCATGATCAGCCGCTCCAGCTTGTCTACAATAAAAATAACAGGAGTAAGCAGGATCATGACTCGATAGATCACAGGCGCGTAGGACAGCGCGGTCTTCTCGGAATGTATGCCCGCAAGAGTCTTAGGCGTGATCTCGCCGAACAGCAGGACCAGAAGAGTAAGGATTCCCGTCGCGACACCGACATAAATATCTCCAAAGATACGTATGGTAACCGTGGTTGTCAGCGCCGACACGGCCATGTTCACAATATTATTTCCGATCAGAATTGCGCTGAGCATCTTGGCAGGCCTGGATATCACTTTATCCAGTATTACAGCCCTTTTATTCCCTTCTTCGATCAGCGTTTTCACTCTGATGTGGTTGACCGTGGTAAGTGCGGTCTCCGCAGAGGAAAAAAAAGCGGACAGACATATAAGAACGACAATAAACGCAATCTGCAAATATAGATCAGTCGTCAAATCAGTTACCTCCGATGATGATTTTAGCCCTAATTATAAGATATAACACGCCTGTTTTCAAGTATGGCCTATGGCCGCGAGCTTTGGCATAAAAAAAACTCTTTAAAAATAGAATCCACTGTGCTATACTATCCAAAGATATTGCATAGAGATATGTATCTGTATATTAACATTATCAGAGGAGGAATAAGAGTATGGAGCACATCAAAACGCTCAACACCAAAAATCTGCAGAATACCGTGAAAAAAGGCGGATGCGGAGAATGCCAGACATCCTGCCAGTCAGCCTGCAAAACATCCTGCACGGTCGGCAATCAGAGCTGCGAGAACAAATAACATCGCAGAAATAAACCTGTTTAAGGGTATAAAGCCCCGTAGTTTGCTGCGGGGCTTTTAAATGTAAAAAAAAATCAGCTGCCCCAAAAGGCGGCGGAATGGAGAGCAGAATGAGTCTTATTCACCGCTACCGCAGCAATGGGTTCAACATTGTTCTGGACATCAACAGCGGTTCAGTACATCTTGTGGACGATGTGACGTACGAAGTCCTTCCCCTTCTGGAGGAAGGAGCCGATACCGAACAGATCATATCCCGCCTGTCCGCAAAATTCTCTCCCGACGAGATCAGCACCTCCGTCTCGGAGTGTGAGGAGCTGAAAAGGCAGGGGATGCTTTTTACGGAGGACATTTACCGGGATGCCATCGATGCGTTCACGGATGCAAGAAAGACGGTGGTAAAGGCACTTTGCCTGCATATCGCCCACGATTGTAATCTGGCCTGCCGCTATTGCTTTGCGGAAGAAGGAGAGTATCACGGGCGCCGTGCCCTCATGTCTTTCGAGACAGGAAAAAAAGCGCTTGACTTTCTGATCGCCTCCTCAGGGAACAGAACCAACCTTGAGGTGGATTTTTTCGGCGGCGAACCGCTTATGAACTGGGAAGTGGTTAAGCAGCTTGTCGCGTACGGAAGAAGCCGTGAAGAGGAGTGCCACAAAAAATTTCGCTTCACACTCACGACCAACGGAGTACTCATGAACGATGAAGTTATGGAGTTCTGCAATCGTGAGATGGGAAATGTGGTGCTGAGCATCGACGGCCGTAAGGAAGTGCACGACATGATGCGCCCGTTCAGAAAAGGCGCAGGCAGCTACGACCTGATCGTCCCCAAATTTAAAAAGTTTGCGGAATCAAGAAACCAGGATAAGTATTATGTAAGAGGAACCTACACCCACTTTAACACGGACTTCGCGGCCGACGTGCTGCATCTGGCCGATCTGGGCTTCAAACAGATCTCGGTCGAACCCGTGGTGGCTCCGAAGGATGAGCAGTACGCTCTCACGGAAGAGGACGTGCCGATCCTCTTCGAGCAGTACGATCTGCTCGCAAAAGAGATGATCCGGCGCGAAAAAGAGGGGAACGGGTTCAACTTCTTCCATTTTATGATCGACCTCACCGGCGGGCCCTGTGTATACAAACGGCTCAGCGGCTGCGGGTCGGGAACGGAATATCTTGCCGTTACTCCGTGGGGAGACCTCTATCCCTGCCATCAGTTTGTCGGGGAGGAAGAATTCCTGCTGGGCAATGTGGATGAAGGTATCACGCACCCGGAGATCTGCGAAAAGTTTGGCAGATGCAACGTGTATGCCAAACCGGAGTGCAGGGACTGCTTCGCCAGATTTTACTGCAGCGGAGGCTGCGCGGCGAATGCAAGCCACTTTACGGGAGATATCACCGGCAATTATAAGATCGGATGTGAGCTTCAGCGCAAACGCGTTGAATGTGCCATCATGATAAAAGCCGCGCTTGCGGATTAAAACAAGTAATGAAGTAAAGAAGGGAAAAACAATGAAGAAGAGCAGAGGTATTGCCGTGCTGCTGATCACGGTGCTTATTACCGCCTTTCTCTGCTACACGGCAGCGATAGGCATCGGTCCGGAGAAAAGCGGTTCGGCGCGGAACATTAAGACAGGTCTCGATCTTTCCGGCGGTGTAAGTATCACCTACGAGACAACGGACGAATCACCGAACAGCGAAGATATGAGCGATACGATCTACAAGCTTCAGAAGCGTGTAGAACAGTACAGCACAGAAGCACAGGTCTATAAAGAAGGAGTAAACCGTATCAACGTCGAGATTCCGGGCGTTACCGACGCGAACGCCATTCTGGAAGATCTCGGCAAACCCGGTTCTCTCTGCTTTATCGAGATGACAGATGCCGATGGCAATAACAACTTTGAGTTCGACGGCACGACAGGCGGATACAAGCTTTCCCGTACCGTGGACGAGATCCGCGAAGCAGGCTCTGTTGTTCTGGAAGGTACCGATGTTGCGGACGCACAGGGCGGCGCTATCCAGACAAACAACAACAGCACCAGAGAGTATGTCGTAAGTCTTACTCTTACAGACGAAGGCAAGACCAAATTTGCGGAAGCCACCGAAAAGAACGTAGGCAAGCAGATCGCAATCGTCTATGACAATGGAATCCTCAGCGCTCCGCGTGTCAACGAAGCGATCGGCGGAGGAAGCGCACAGATCACCGGTATGGAGAGTGTCGAAGAAGCGCAGAACCTGGCTTCTTACATTCGTATCGGTTCTCTGAGCCTCGAGCTGGAAGAACTCCGTTCGAACGTTGTTGCCGCACAGCTCGGTGAAGAAGCAATCTCTACTTCTCTCAAAGCCGCGCTGATCGGTCTGATCATCGTCATGCTCATCATGATCATTGCTTACCGTGTACCCGGCATTGTTGCGTCACTTGCACTGGTGCTGTATACCGCTATCATCCTGATCCTGATCTGCGCGTTCGAGATCACTCTGACTCTTCCGGGTATCGCAGGTATCATCCTGGGTATCGGTATGGCAGTCGATGCCAATGTTATTATCTATGCACGTATAAAAGAAGAAATCACCGCCGGACAGACGGTTCACGGCGCGATCAAATCCGGTTTCAGCAAAGCTTTCTCCGCGATCTTCGACGGCAACATCACTACTCTGATCGCAGCGGTAGTGCTTATGTATCTCGGATCCGGTACGGTTAAAGGCTTTGCCTACACACTGGCTCTCGGCATCGTGGTTTCCATGTTCACCGCACTGGTGATCTCCCGTCTGGTAATAAACGCAGTTTACGCTGTGGGTGTTCGTGACGAGAAATTCTACGGCCGTGCAAAAGAGAGAGGTGCGATCAATTTCCTTGGAAAGCGCAAACTTTTCTTTGCCATTTCCATCATTGCTATCCTTGCGGGTCCTGTCGCCATGATCATCAACAGCGGTGCAGGAAACAAAGCATTCAACTACAGCCTTGAGTTCTCGGGCGGTACCGCAACAAACGTTACCTTCAATGAGAATATGGACATCAAGCAGATCGACTCTGAGGTAACTCCTCTCGTCGAAGAAGTGACCGGTGACAAGAACGTACAGCCGACCAAGGTTGTCGGAACAAACCAGGTCATCATCAAGACAAGATCCCTGACACTCGACGAACGTGAAGCGCTCAACAAAGCTCTGGTCGAGAAATTTGACGTGGATGAAAGCCTGATCCAGGCAGAGAGCATCAGCTCCACCGTCAGCAAGGAGATGCGCAACGACGCTATTCTGGCTGTCATCGTAGCTACGATCTGCATGCTTCTCTACATCTGGTTCCGTTTCAAGGATATCCGCTTTGCAGGCAGTGCCGTCCTTGCACTTCTGCATGACGTGCTTGTTGTTCTTACGTTCTATGCGATCGCGAGAGTTTCTGTAGGTAATACATTCATTGCGTGTATGCTTACCATCGTCGGTTATTCGATCAACGCAACGATCGTTATTTTCGACCGTGTTCGTGAACATCTGCATGGTCATGATGATTCCGAGAAACTGGAAGACATTGTAAACGCAAGTATTACCGAGACACTGACAAGAAGTATCTACACTTCACTGACGACCTTTGTCATGGTAGCGGTACTGTTTATCTTCGGTGTTTCTTCTATCCGCGAATTTGCCGCTCCTCTGATGGTCGGTATTATCGTCGGCGGTTACTCTTCAGTGTGTATCACAGGCGCTCTGTGGTATGTCATGAAGAGAGGATTCGGCAGGAAAGCTGCAGTTGCAGGCGCAGGTTCTTCCGCTAAAGCTGCAGCGGTACAGACCGGTTCCGCAAAAGCTCAGCCGCAGCAGGGCAATGCAAATCAGGAGCCTAAGAAGAAAAACCGTAAGCGTGTACAGGAAAGACTGGCACGTGAGGCGGAGGCTGCAAAACAGGCCGAAGCATCGAAATCTGAGCAGTAATATTCAAAAGCTGATAAACGATCCCGGGCGGAAGCGCCCGGGATTCTTTATCATCCTGCGAAGCCACAAAGGAGGAATTGTATGACACAGTGGGTCATATCAACGAAAAAGGCGGATTTCAAGGCGATAGCCGCAGAATTTGGCATCGATCAGGTGACAGCGCGCCTTATACGAAACCGGGGTATAGAAGGCTCGGAAAACATCAGAAAGTATCTTCACGGGACGCTTAACGATATTCCTTCGCCCCGGCTATTGAAGGATGCCGAAAAAGCAGCGGAGATCCTGGCCCGAAAGATAGAGGAAAAGAAAAAGATCCGAATTCTCGGGGACTACGACATTGACGGCGTGTCCGCCACATATATCCTGCATAAGGCATTGACGGCAGCGGGTGCCGACGCGGATTATTATATTCCGGACAGGGTCCTTGACGGGTATGGAATACACGACCATCTGATCGACAGAGCCATAGCCGACAAGGTGGACACGATCATCACCTGCGATAACGGAATCGCTGCATATGCAGAGATCTCCCGCGCAAAAGAAGCGGGGATAACCGTGATCGTGACCGATCATCATGAAGTACCGTACGAAGAGAAAGAAGGGCAAAGGATCTACCGGATACCTCCGGCCGATGCGGTCGTAAACCCGAAACAGCAGGACTGCGGATATCCCGCAAAAAACATCTGCGGTGCTGTGGTCGCGTATAAACTGATGTGTGTGCTGTTCGAGAACATGCATATCGCTTCTGATATACTGAGCGAACTTGTCGAGATCGAAGCGATCGCAACGGTCGGAGACGTGATGGACCTTCAGGGGGAGAACCGTATTATCGTAAAGGAAGGCCTGAAAAGGCTGAAGAGAACAAAAAACAAAGGACTGCGTGCGCTGATTCGGGCATGCGGACTGGAGGACAGGGAAATATCCGCCTACCACATCGGTTTTGTGATCGGCCCCTGTATCAACGCGAGCGGGCGGCTGGACACTGCGGCACGTTCTCTGGCGCTTCTGGAATCCGGTGATACAGACGAAGCGGAGAAGCTGGCGGGAGACCTTTACGATCTGAATGTGAGCCGCAAAGCGATGACCGAGGAAGGACGTCTTGAAGCAGAGCGCCTGATTGAAGAAAACAGGATGGACAGGGACAAAGTCCTGGTCATTTATCTGCCGGAGTGTCACGAGAGCCTTGCGGGAATAATTGCAGGAAGAATAAGGGAGAAGTACTATAAACCGGTCTTTGTCCTCACAAAAGGCGAAAACGCTGTCAAAGGCAGCGGGCGCTCGATCGAAGCGTATTCGATGTATGATGAGATGAACAAATGTGCCGATCTGTTCCTGCAGTTCGGAGGCCATCCGATGGCGGCAGGGCTTTCTGTTTCCGAAGAAAATGTCGATGAACTGAGAAGACGGCTGAACGAAGAGTGCACACTTACCGAGAAGGATCTGACACCAAAGACCGTGATCGATGTGGCCGTCCCGTTCTCCTACCTGAGCAAAAAACTTGTCGGAGAACTGTCGCTTTTGGAACCGTTCGGCAAGGAGAACCGAAAGCCGGTCTTTGCCATGAAAGAACTGCGCGTACGCTATCCCAAAATCGTGGGGAAAAACAGGAACGTGGTTAAAATGGTGCTCGAAGACAATAACGGTTTTAAGATCGACTCCGTTTACTTTGGAGACCCGGAACTCTTTATGGAGCGGGCGAAACTGCCTCAGCCGATCGCGGTGACATACTATCCCGAAATCAACAGCTACAACGGCAGAGAATCACTCCAGGTGGTCGTGACGGACTTCCGTTGATTATTACACTTCGGCCGGTTGCGTCAATTTGTCGGAAATTTAGATGTGTTTGTCATATTTAGTCGGTTTTTATGCCAATTGTAAACAGAAACAAAAAGTGCTATAATACTTAAGTTATTAATCGTTAATCCATTTTCGGAGGGCTGCAGCATGAAAAAACTTGAGGAGTACGTAAGAAGCATTCCGGATTTTCCGGAACCGGGTATCATTTTCAGAGACATTACCAGTATACTTCAGGATCCTGACGGGCTTCATCTTGCCATCGACACCATGCAGGGTTTCATCAAAGACCTTGATGTCGACGTGATCGTCGGTACCGAGTCGCGCGGATTCATCTTCGGCATGCCGATCGCTTATAATCTGCACAAACCGTTCATTCCGGTCCGCAAGAAAGGCAAGCTTCCCTGCGAGACGATCTCCAGAAGCTATGATCTGGAGTATGGTCAGGCAACGATCGAAATTCACAAAGACGCTATCAAACCGGGCCAGAAAGTTGTCCTGGTAGATGATCTTATCGCAACGGGCGGAACCATTGCCGCAGCGATCGAGATGATCGAGGAACTTGGCGGCGAAGTCGTAAAATGTGTGTTCCTCATGGAACTGGCAGGCCTTAACGGCAGAGAAAAACTTGCAGGATATTCGGTAGATTCGGCCATCATCTACGAAGGAAAATAATAATGTTTTACGCTGCTGCTGCGGCAGCAGCGTATCTTTAACATTTGACAGGAAGACAGCAGAACGCAGGTCATCCGAGACCGGCAAATACAGACAGGTGGTGATGTTTTATGGCGGAAATTATCAAAAGAAAAACGGCAGACGATCATAATACGGAGATCGATCCAAAGAAGCTTGAATCTGTTGTAAGGGCAGATGCGGCTGTGAAATCCATGCACGATTTCACAAGTCCTGACGATCTCTATCGGGAGCTGATTGCCGGAGTTCGGAAGTATCATCCGTCTGCCGACATTTCCATGATCGAGAAGGCCTACAAAACAGCGTTTGAGGCCCACAAGGATCAGAAAAGAAAGTCGGGAGAGCCGTACATCATCCATCCGCTCTGTGTGGCCATCATCCTGGCCGATCTGGAACTGGACAAGGAGACGATCATTGCGGGCCTTTTGCACGATGCTGTCGAAGACACATGGATGACTTACGAAGAAGTGGCCAAGGAGTTCGGCGACGAAGTCGCGCTTCTGGTCGACGGTGTGACAAAGCTGGGACAGCTGTCCTACGACGCGGATAAGATCGAAGTACAGGCCGAGAACCTCCGCAAGATGTTCCTCGCCATGGCAAAGGATATCCGGGTCATCCTGATCAAGCTTGCCGACCGTCTCCACAATATGCGTACTCTGCAGTACATGCGTCCCGAGAAACAGCGCGAAAAAGCCAGAGAAACGATGGATATTTACGCGCCGATCGCCATGCGCCTCGGTATTTCCAAGATCAAGGTAGAGCTGGATGACCTCGCCCTCAAATTCCTTGAGCCCGAGATCTATTATGATCTGGTCGAAAAGATCGCTCTCAGAAAGAGTGTCCGCGAGGAGTTTGTGGGCCGTATCGTTCAGGAAGTCGAGCATCACATGGAAGAGGCCGGCATTCAGGCGAGGGTCGACGGCAGAGTAAAACATTTCTTCAGCATTTACAAGAAGATGGTCAACCAGAACAAGACCATCGATCAGATCTACGATCTTTTCGCCGTCCGTATCATTGTCGATTCCGTGAAAGACTGTTACGCCGCACTGGGCGTCATCCACGAAATGTACAAGCCCGTGCCGGGACGTTTTAAGGACTATATCGCAATGCCCAAGTCGAACATGTATCAGTCGCTGCACACAACGCTGATCGGACCGACGGGCCAGCCTTTCGAGATACAGATCCGTACATACGAGATGCACAGGACGGCCGAATACGGTATCGCTGCGCACTGGAAGTATAAAGAGAGCTCCGACGGAAAAGCGCCGGTGGGTAAGAGCGAAGAAGAGAAGCTCAACTGGCTCAGACAGATCCTGGAATGGCAGCGTGACATGTCGGACAATAAGGAGTTCATGAGCCTCCTGAAGAACGACCTGGATCTTTTCGCCGACAGCGTATATTGCTTTACCCCGCAGGGCGATGTCAAGACGCTTCCCAGCGGTTCAACCACAGTCGATTTTGCCTACAGTGTTCACAGCGCCGTCGGCAACCGCATGGTCGGTGCCAGGGTAAACGGCAAGCTTGTACCGATAGAGTATCAGATCAACAACGGCGACCGCGTCGAGATCATCACTTCGCAGAACTCGCAGGGTCCGAGCCGCGACTGGCTCAAGATCGTCCGAAGTACTCAGGCGAAGAACAAGATCAACCAGTGGTTCAAAAAAGAACTGAAGGAAGACAATATCCTCAAAGGCAAGGAACTGCTTATTCAGTACGCAAAAGCCAAAGGATACAAAGCTCCGACATATATGAAACCCGCTTTTCAGGAGCAGGTGCTTCGAAAATACGGGTTCCGCGACTGGGACTCCGTGCTGGCTGCCATCGGCCACGGAGGACTTAAAGAAGGACAGGTCTTCAACAAACTTTATGAGGCCTGGGAAAAAGAGAATAAGAAAAATATCACCGATGAGCAGGTCCTTGAGGCCGCATCGGAGAATAAAGATAAACTTCACATTACCCGAAACAAAGGCGGCATTCTGGTCAAGGGCATCCATGATGTGGCTGTCCGTTTCAGCAAATGCTGCAGTCCGATCCCCGGAGATGAGATCGTGGGGTTCGTCACGAGAGGCAGAGGCATTACCATTCACCGTACGGACTGTGTGAATGTGATCAATATGTCCGAGCCTGACAGGACCAGACTGATCGAAGCGGAGTGGCAGGAGCCCGAAACAAGGGCGGACGAGAAATATGCAGCCGAGCTTCACATTTACGCGAATAACAGAACCGGACTTCTGGTGGACCTCTCCAGGATCTTTACCGAGCGGAAGATCGACCTCCGAAGCCTCAACAGCCGGGCCAGCAAACAGGAGAAGGCGACCATCTCCGTGACATTCAATGTGGAGAATAAAGAGGTCCTGCAGAGCCTGATCGAGAAGATCCGGCAGGTGGAGAGCGTGCTGGACGTAGAGAGGACAACGGGCTGACATACAAGGGAGTTTTTTATGAGTCGATTAATGCTTAGACAGGCAGTGCTGGGGCCGATTCAGACCAATGTTTACTTTGTGAAAAATACGGAGACCCGTGAGCTGTTCATGGTCGATCCGGCGGCAAACGCCGCAAGGATCAAAGAAATGATCCTTAAAATGGACGCCGGGCCGGTTGCCATACTGCTTACCCACGGCCATTTTGACCACATTATGGCGGCGGAGGAGCTCAGGGATTACTATCATATTCCGATATATGCCTGCAGAGCCGAAGCCGATATGCTGCGCGATCCGGTCAAAAACATGACGGAGTATTACCGGGTTCCCGCATCGTTTGACGCGGACAGGTACCTGGACGATAATGATGAATTTACCTGTGCCGGTTTTCGCATTCAGGTGATGCATACGCCCGGACATACGGTGGGAGGCTGCTGCTACTATCTTCCCGAAGAAAAGATCCTTTTCAGCGGAGATACGCTGTTCTGCGGGTCGGTCGGCCGTACGGATTTTCCGGGAGGGAGCATGTCGCAGATCATTACGAGTCTCCACAGACTCATCGATAATCTGCCCGAGGAGACAGAGGTCTATCCCGGACACAATTCATCGACAACGATCGGTGACGAAAAGAGGGACAATCCATTTGTGTAACATCGGTATTCGGTTTTTAAACACCGACTTTGAACATGACATTTTTGAACTGATCCGCGCGTTTTATCCGGAGGCTGTCTTTGACATCACATACGATGAGGAGAGAGAGGAAGGGGAGGCCTGTGCGGAAGGTTCGGATCTGTGCTTCCTGGTCCTTAAGGAAAAGGAAGAGTATAAGATCTTTTATCATACGAATGAGGGCTCCGGCGTTATTTCTGCCGGAGAAGTGAAGGGGCAGTCCGGAGAAACAGAGAGGGATGCCCTTTTTGGCGTGACGGACAGAAAAGCCACCAAAGATAAGATCAAATATGAACTGTATAATATGCTGGTCAGGACGTCCGGAAGGACACTGCCATGGGGAAACCTGACAGGGATAAGGCCGGCCAAGCTGGCCATGATCATGCTGGAAGAAGGCAGAAAGAACACAGAGATAGCGGAAGAACTGAGAAGCAGATACCTGGTCAGCAGCAAAAAGGCAGCGCTTGCCGTAGCCATCGCCAACCGTGAGAAGGACATTCTGAAGGATATAGACTGCCGTAACGGTTACAGCCTCTACGTGGGAATTCCCTTCTGCCCGAGCATCTGTCTGTACTGTTCGTTCAGCTCCTATCCGCTTAACGTGTGGCAGAAAAGAGTGGATGAATATCTGGACTGCCTGATCCGCGAAATACGGGCGACGGCGGCCATCATGCAGGACACGGGAAGGCATCTCGACTCTGTCTATATCGGAGGAGGTACACCGACAACGCTTTCCCCCGATCAGCTGAGAAGGCTGTTGTCGGTACTGACTGCCGAATTTCCGGTCTGCGACGCTATCGAGTTTACCGTGGAAGCCGGAAGACCTGACAGTATTACGGCTGACAAGCTTGCCGCGCTAAGGGAGTTCAATGTGTCCAGGATCTCTGTGAATCCGCAGACGATGAATCAGAAGACTCTGGACCTGATCGGAAGAAGGCATACGACGGAGGATACGGTCCGGGCGTTCCGGACCGCAAGGGAAGCCGGCTTTGATGACATCAATATGGACCTCATTATCGGACTGCCGGGTGAGGACGAAAATATGGTTAAGTCTACCCTGGACGAAGTGACTTCCCTCGATCCGGACAGCATGACCGTACATTCACTGGCCGTAAAGAGAGCGGCGAGACTGAATATATTCCGTGACGAATATAAAGAAATGACGTTTGAGAACAATCAGCGTATCCTGGACCTTACCATGCAGGCGGCCTACGGAATGGGCATGAGTCCATACTATCTGTACCGTCAGAAAAACATGAAAGGCAATTTTGAGAATGTAGGGTATTCCAAGGTTGACAAAGCCGGGATTTACAATATACTGATTATGGAAGAAAAAGAGCCCATCATCGCCCTGGGAGCAGGAGGCGCATCCAAGCTTGTTGTGCCGAACAGCAACCGGATCGAGAGAGTCGAGAATGTCAAGGATGTATCGAATTATATCGCGCGCATCGATGAGATGATCGAGCGGAAGCGTGCCGGCATAACCAGATGGCTGTGAGCAGACCGGGAGGATGGAATGGAAGATTATCTTGAGAATTTCGGCAGGACGGCTGAGCAGGGACCCGCAGACGGACAGCAGAAAAGCATAATCACCGGGTACAGCCTTGCGTCCGAGATCAGGCACGGCATAATTGTATGCAATCTGGCACGGCGGGTGGCGACAGAGATGGGACTTCCGAGAGCTGTGTGCTACGATATATCGCTTGCCGGAATGCTGCACGACATCGGCAAGCTGAAATTGAAAGAGTATATAGACGGACAGAAGCAGAACTCGTTGATGGTGGAAGAACTGAAATATGTGAGAATGCATTCGACTTTAGGGTATGAGGCGCTTAAGGGACAGGGCTATTCGGAGTCTGTTTTGAAAGCGGTGCTTCACCATCACGAAAACTACGATGGGACAGGGTATCCCGACAATCTTTCCGGAAAGGATATCCCGCTCGGCGCCAGGGTTATCAGGGTTTGCGACGTGTACACCGCGCTCAGATCCGACAGACCGTACAGAAGTGCGTTCGACAAAGACACTGCCATGGAAATGATGATCGAAGAGGTCAAGGATTTTGACATGGAAGTGTTCCTTGCTTTCCTGCGCGTGATGCACAGTCCCGACGTAAATGATATCGGAAATACTTCTGCGTTCGATTCTTACGCAGTTAAATATAAGGAGGAAAAATGGCACTGAAGAAAAAACCTGTGACAGGTATGAAAGACATCCTGCCTTCCGAGATGGAGATCCGGAACTATGTGATGAACATGGTGAGGGAAACATATGGGACATTCGGCTTTTCATCGATAGAGACACCCTGTGTGGAGCATATCGAGAACCTCTGCAGCAAGCAGGGCGGTGAAAACGAGAAGCTGATCTTTAAGATCCTCAAAAGGGGAGAAAAGCTTAAGCTCGATCAGGCCGAGACGGAAGCCGATCTGGTGGATTCCGGACTTAGATACGACCTGACCGTGCCGCTCTGCAGATATTATTCGAACAATGCGAACACTTTGCCCGCACCCTTCAAGGCTCTGCAGATGGGCAACGTGTGGAGGGCAGACCGTCCTCAGCGCGGAAGATTCCGCCAGTTCATGCAGTGTGACATCGATATCCCGGGAGAAAACACCTACCTGGCCGAGATAGAGCTCTGTCTGGCAACGACTACACTCCTCGACAAGCTCGATTTTCAAAAGTATACGATCCGTATCAATGACAGACGTATCCTGAAGGCGATGGCCGCATACAGCGGTTTCCCCGAAGAAAGTTATGACACGGTGTTCATCATTCTGGACAAGATGGACAAGATCGGCCTTGAGGGCGTGGAAGAAGAACTGAAAAACGAAGGATTCGATCCGCAGGCGATCGAGAAGTACCTGTCCCTGTTCCGCGAGGTGCAGAACGATGTCAGCGGCGTGAGATACCTGAAGGATAAGCTGACCGGCTTCCTGGAGCCGCAGATCGCGGATGACCTCGAGACGATCATCTGTACAGTGGAAGATGTCAAAACAGGCGATTTCAGAATGAGCTTTGATCCTACGCTTGTCCGCGGAATGTCCTATTATACGGGCCCCATCTTCGAGATCGCCATGGACGAGTTCGGAGGCAGCGTCGGCGGAGGCGGACGTTATGACGAGATGATCGGTAAATTTACCGGCAACAACATCAGTGCCTGCGGCTTTTCCATCGGATTCGAGAGGATCGTTATGCTTCTTCTCGAACGCGGATACAAGATCCCCGATCAGCATGGCCGCAAGGCATTCCTGATCGAGAAGAATATGCCTGCCGACAAGATGGCCGGGATCATCCGCAAGGCGACGGAAGAGAGGCAGCAGGGTACGGTAGTCAATATTTCGATCATGAAGAAAAACAAAAAGTTCCAGAAAGATCAGCTTATCTCGGAAGGTTATACTGAGATAGAGGAGTTTTTCAGGAATTAAAAGATATCAAAGGAGACATACGATAATGGCTGAGAGTATGAGAGGACTGCACAGAACCTGCCGCTGTGCAGAAGTTACAGAGCAGATGACCGGCAGCACAGCTACACTCATGGGATGGGTGCAGAAAGTACGTAATATCGGCGGTGTTATTTTTGTTGACCTCCGCGACCGTTCGGGGATCATGCAGCTGCTGTTTGAGAACGATGAGAGAGGCGTAAACAGTGCAGATTTTGAAAAAGCTGCAGGACTCAGAGCCGAGTTCGTGATCGCTGCGACAGGTGTCGTGGAAGCACGTGGCGGAGAAGTAAATAAGAGCCTGGCGACAGGCGCGCTTGAAATGCGCGTACAGTCCTTCAGGATCCTTTCGGAATCGGATGTTCCTCCTTTCGAAGTAAAAGAGGACAGCAAAACACGTGACGAAGTCCGCCTGAAATACCGTTATCTCGATCTGAGAAGACCGGATATCCAGAAGAATATTATGCTCCGCAGCAAGGTGGCGATGCTGACCAGGCAGTTCTTCGCAAAAGAAGGATTCCTCGAGATCGAAACCCCGATGCTCGGCAAGAGCACGCCCGAAGGCGCAAGGGATTATCTGGTTCCGTCCCGTATTCATCCCGGCTGTTTTTACGGACTGCCGCAGTCCCCTCAGCTGTACAAGCAGCTGCTGATGTGCTCGGGCTATGACCGCTATATCCAGATTGCCCGCTGCTTCCGCGACGAGGACCTGAGAGCTGACCGTCAGCCCGAATTTACCCAGATCGATATGGAGCTCTCTTTTGTCGATGTGGATGATGTCATCGATGTAAATGAAAGATTCCTTGCCTTCCTCTTTAAGGAAGTCCTGGACGTGGATGTCCCGCTTCCCATTCAGCGTATCACCTGGCAGGAAGCCATGGACCGCTTCGGTTCCGACAAACCCGATATGCGCTTCGGCATGGAGCTTCATGATGTGAGCGATATCGTGAAAAACTGCGGCTTCGGTGTGTTTACCGGTGCCCTCGAAGCAGGCGGTAGCGTCCGCGGCATCAATGCAAAAGGACAGGGCGGAATGCCCAGAAAGAAGATCGACAAGCTGGTCGAATTTGTGAGAGGCTACGGAGCTAAAGGACTGGCGTATATCGCGATCGGACAGGACGGCACCGTAAAATCCAGCTTTGCCAAATTCATGACCGAAGAAGAGATGAGCGCCCTCATCAGTGCGATGGAAGGCGAGAACGGAGACCTTCTTCTGTTTGCCGCTGATAAAAAGAAACTGGTGTACGATGTTCTCGGTGCACTGCGTCTTGAGCTTGCAGAGCAGATGGGACTGCTTGATAAGAACGAATATCGGTTCGTGTGGGTGACAGAGTTCCCGCTTCTCGAGTGGAGCGAAGAGGAGAATCGTTTCACGGCCATGCACCATCCGTTTACCATGCTGATGGAAGAAGATATCGACCTTCTGGATACAGATCCCGGAAAAGTCAGAGCAAAGGCATACGATATCGTACTGAACGGTAACGAGATCGGCGGCGGATCGGTACGTATTCATCAGGATGATATCCAGGAGAAGATGTTTGAGAAGCTCGGCTTTACCAAAGAGCAGGCTCACGAACAGTTCGGCTTCCTTCTGGATGCTTTCCGTTACGGAGTTCCGCCTCACGCAGGACTTGCCTATGGCCTTGACCGTCTGGTCATGCTGATGGCAAAAGTGGATTCCATCCGTGACGTTATCGCGTTCCCCAAGGTTAAGGACGCCTCCTGCCTGATGACAAAATCTCCGTCCGAGGTGGATGAGAAACAGCTTGAAGAGCTGCATCTTGAGATTCGGAAGGAAACAGAAAAAGAATAAAAATAAAAACGGGAATTGCCATATTACAGAGCAATTCCCGTTTTCTGCTATATTAACTTCAGGATCACAAAGAGGATCGGCAGTCCGATCGGAACGTCTTCAGGATTCCTGATCGATCTCGATGGTGCCGAACAGCGCTTCACCAAAAGCCTGTCCCGGATCGATAAGCTTCCAGGAAACCCCATCATTGTTCAGCGTGAAAGAAACAGTGTTTTCTCTGACGTCGGTGTTTTCCTTGATGCATTTGAGAAGAAGTTCCCTCGAATAGGCAAGCCTGGCATCGGAGCCTTCGATCACCGCATCCGCTGTTGCCAGATAGCTGTCCATCTCGGAATGGTACCTTTCCATGATGGCATCACTGTCAAAAGAAGTGATAACGACATTCACGTTTGCGGATGTTCCGTTCTGACTGCTGTCCTGAATTTTATAGTTAAAGTGATCGTGCACCTGTTCGACCATAGCATCGTATATCTGTCTGAGAGAGTCGTCAGACTCGGAATACAGAACGTTAAGACCGAGATAGGTGCTGAGCTCATCGGTGCTCATTTTTCGGATAGTGCCCAGATAGATATCGATCGTCTCTTCGGGAGTAAGAATGTAAGGATCGGCCAAACGTGAGATAAGCCCTCCGACCAGCTGATTTTCGAGCGTGGCAGTGTGATTGACGGTCCAGTCATCATCATTGCTTGTGAGCTTTATTGTACAGTCAGATTCGAGAGTGCCGTACTCTCCCGTTTTAAGAAGATGATTGAGCAAAAGATAGCGATCCCTGATCGTTGTACCTGATTCGGAACCGCCATTCTGAGATGCGGACTTTATCGCTTCGCGAAGGCTTGAAGAAGCAAAGTCCCTCGCTAAAGTTTCGGCATCTATAGTGGTAAGACGTACGGAAGCATCGGCTGTTTTGCCGTCTTCAGAAACGTTTACAGACCGGATTTCATAGTCGAAATGCTTGAAAAACATGGAAAATACATCTTTGACCTCAGCGGAGGGTGCCTCATCTGCAGCACCTGCTTCGTCGGGAAAAAGATCGCTCTGACTCAAATAAGAATATGCTTCATCTGAGTCGAGACCTTTTAATGAGTCCAGCTCAGCCGAGATTGCTTTCCTTATATCGGAGTGGTCGTCTCCCGAGCATCCGATGCACAGGAATGTGAAAACACACAGGAAAACGGAAAGCAGCTGTCTAAGGGTTTTCATGAGATTTCTTTCCTTTCTGGAGAGTATTTGGCAGGTCTCCGGAACAGACGTTTACGTACCGAATATGGTTCTGTTCATTATACCGGATAGATTTGATTTTGTCAAAAATCAGTGTCCGTATTTCCGGAAAGGGTGAAATATGTGTGAAAAGTGTTGCAAAATTTGAGGATTACTTTAATAATCCGTAATAACCTGTTATAATTAAACCGGCCCACGGAGTGGGCTATCGGTTACCGGCAGGCAGCGAAGCGGATTGCCGGTTACCTTTGAATCCGGCAGTCCACAGTGTGGGCTGATAGTTCCCGGCAGGAAGCCGGGCTGACAGCCGGGTATGTTTGATCAGTGATGCCATAAGATCAGGCATCGAAAATTTCCATAGCGATGGAAGCAACGGAGGTAGTTTATGAAAAAAGCTGCTGTTGCTGCCCTGGTTGTTCTGCTGGCCGGCGCCGTCGGAGCTGCCGGGTGGTATTACTATAATGACGGAAGTTTTCTTCCCGCCCAGGAAAGTTCCGGAGCAGTTTACGTAACATCGGTAAGCACGATCATGGGGAAGATCTCCGGCGCGGAGAACCGGTTTGCCGGCGTGGTAGAACCCCAGGAGACGGTATCTGTACAAAAAGACGTGGACCGAAAGGTCAAAGAAGTAAAGGTAAAGGTCGGCGATGAGGTGAAGGCCGGCCAGCTCCTGTTCGAGTACGATCTAAGCAGCATAGAAGAAAAGCTTGCGCAGTCGAGACTCGACCTGGAACAGCTTCAAAACGAGGCGCTGAGTTATCAGAATCAGATCGCCACGTATCAGGCGGAACGCGAAAAGAAGGAAAATGCCAACCGTCAGCTTGAGCTTCTGATCGACATTCAGAACGCGGAGCTCAATCTGAAAAAGAATGAATACGATCAGAAAGCAAAATCGGCAGAGATCATAAAACTCGAGGGCCAGACCGGTGATACGCAGGTGCTGAGCGAGATAGACGGGATCATTCAGAAGATCGACACAGGCAAGCTGAGTTCAACAGACGAGACACAGGCTGTGACGGATGACCTGGAGAAGGATTCCTCAACCTACTCAAGCGACACCGACAGCTCCGACGGAGCTTTCATCACCATACTCAGCACAGGAGAATATCGTGTCAAAGGTACGGTCAACGAGCTGAACCGGGACGAGATCATCCCGGGAGAAGGAGCGATCATCCGCTCCAGGGCGGATGAAACGTTGGTCTGGCGCGGCACCATGGGAAGTGTTGACAGTCAGAACAGCAAGAATCAGAGCAGCGATTACCAGTCGAGCGGTGATTCTATGACTTCATCCAGTTCGTATCCGTTTTATGTCGAACTGGAAGACTCCGAGGGCCTTATGCTCGGACAGCATGTCTACATAGAGAGAGATGTGGGACAGGAAGAACAAAAATCGGGATTGTGGCTTTCAGAGGACTTTATTGTCGGGACAGACACCGAAGATCCGTTTGTTTGGTCGATAGATGAGAACAATAAACTGATCAAAAAGTCCGTTAAATTGGGCGAGTACGATGCGTACGAATTGAAGTACGAGATACTGGACGGCCTGACCGAAGACGACTATATCGCGTTCCCGTCGGCTTCTCTTGAAGAGGGCATGGCGGCAAGACCGGGTACTCTTGACCAGACCATGACCTGGGAACTTGAGAACATGGAAAATACAGAGGGCGAGGATTACGGTGAAGAAGGCGAATATGGCGAGGAGATATATGACGATTCGGGGTACTATACCGATGATTTTGATGTGGACGCCGTAGAAGTCTACGATGATACCGGAGAAGAGAATTTTGAGATGCCGGAAGGCGAAGACATTTACGTGATCGAGGATGACGGAACGGAATATGTCGATGACGCCGGCGTAGAATACATCGATGACCCGAACGCAGAATATTACGATGACGCCGGCATGGAATACATCGATGACGCCGACATGGAATATACCGATGATGCCGGTGTGGAATATATCGACGATGCCGATGTGGAGTATTTCGACGACGCCGAAGTGGAAGTGATCGACGAATCCGGAGCGGAAGCTGTCGATGAGACGCAGTAGAAGAGAAGCCGGAATATAAGACAGCATGGCCGGAATAATGAGGAATTTGCAGTATGAGCAGGAATCTGATCCTGGATTTGCATGGAATCTGTAAGAATTATTATCAGGGGAAATATGTGGTGGAAGCCCTGAAGGACGTCGATTTTTCGATGGAAGAGGGCGAATATGTGGCTATTATGGGGCCTTCGGGATCCGGAAAAAGTACTTTGATGAATATAATCGGCTGTCTTGATCAGGCTACAAGCGGAACATATTACCTGGACGGGCAGGATATCAGTAAGATGAGCGAAAACGAAATGTCGGATGTAAGGCTCAACAAGATTGGCTTCGTATTTCAGAGCTTTCATCTGCTCCCAAGGCAGTCTGCGCTGTCCAATGTTGAGATGCCGCTTAATTATGCAAAAGTTCCGCGTAAAGAGAGACGCGAACGTGCTTTCCGGGCTCTGGACAGAGTGGGGCTGGCCGACCGTGTCGACTTCAGGCCCAACCAGCTGTCGGGCGGCCAGATGCAGAGGGTTGCCATTGCCAGAGCGATGGTAAACAATCCAAAGCTTCTTCTGGCGGACGAACCCACCGGTGCGTTGGACAGCCGGTCGGGCAGCGCAGTCATGGAACTGTTCGAGAAACTGAATGAAGAAGGCGTATCTGTCCTGATGATCACGCATGATGCCGAGATTGCGTCTCATGCGCGGCGCGTGGTCACCATAAGGGACGGCATACTTAAGGAGGGATGATCCTGTGGGTAAAGCAAAGAGGTGGATAGCAGCCATAACGGCTGTATCGCTGGCTGCTTTCGGCGGGTATAAAGGCCTTGCTTATCTGAAGGAAAAAAACTCACCGAAAGTCAAGGTGGTGGATGTCGCGGAACTGCTGACGGAAGATTATGATGACTATGATTATTATGATTCTTCGCTGAGCGGCAATATCGCGATGAATGTGACGCAGAACATACGGATCGATAAGGATGTTATCGTAGGGGAACTGCTGGTAAATGTCGGCGACGAGGTAAAGCAGGGCGATCTGCTCATGACGATCGACACGACTCTTCCGGAGATGGAGCTGGGACTTCAGGATCTTAAGCTTCAGCAGATGCGGCAGAATCTGGAAGCGGCATCGAACCGGCTGTGGAGTCTGCAGCACGGGGGACCGATCGAAGAAACGACGGCCGATCCTTCGGTATCGGAGGAAGATACCGGCGATGCCTCGGGCGGCGAAGAGACGATGTCTTTTGATAATTTCGAGGATGAATATACAGAAAGAGGATACCCAGAAGGAGACTACACAGAAGGAGACTACACAGAAGGGGACTATTATACAGAAGGAGACTACACAGAAGGAGACTACAGCGGATCTGACCTCTCCCGGATGACCACGCGCGGCGGAGCTCCTGCATATCTCGCTGCAGCCATGCCGCTGACCGGCTTTTTTGTACAGGAAAAAACCGTTCCTGCGGGAGAGGTTGCGGAACTTATGGCAGAAGAAGACCCTGCGGCAGGTGCGGTAACGGAAGAGGTGTCCGGCACAGGTGTAGATCTGACCGGCAGTGATACCGGGATCACAGATACGATCGAACCGGGCGACGGATACGAGACCGTACCCGGAGATACGGTGGATATCGGCATTCCCGAAGAGGAATTGCCGGTTACCGATGACTTCGGCGCAACAGGCTCTGTCGGAACGGAAACGGTTCCGGAAGAAGGGACAGGCGATCTGTCCGAAATGTTCCCGGAAGAGATGGAATCGGGCAATGAACTGGCAGCGGATGATTCCGCAGGAGATGAGCTGGTCGTAGAAGAAGACCTGCTTACCCCTACGCCGGATCCTGCGGCGAGCCCGTCCCCGACACCGGGGGTCCACCCCGACAGAACACCGACCGTATCGGATCTGATTCCCGCAGATTATGTGCTGTATGAGGTGCTGGATTATTATTCCGACCCGTTATACGGCGAAGGGACAAGCGAAAGTCCGTTTATATATCTGTGCGACAGTGAGAAAGAATCCATCATTATGAAAGGCTCCTTCCTCAATCTGATGGCCGGTTACAATTATTACGGAGATAAGGTACTTAACGAAGAAGGCTATTGGTTTATGCTCGTATTCTTCGCTAATAACGAGATCCCCGCCCCGGAGGAGGAAGATCCCGATCTGAGCGGAATGAGCTTTATTCTGTATAACGGAAAAGATGATTTCGAAGCACCTTATAAAGACCCTGAATATGAGTATGAGGTCTTTTCGTATGAAGCTGAACAGTATACCGAAAAGGTATCGGAAGAGCCTGCCAACGACTCATATTTTGAAGAAGATTACGTCGAAGAGGAGGCCTCCGAACCCTCAATGACCCGGGATGAGGCGATAAAACAGCAGGAGCAGCTGATCAAAGACCTGGAGCTCGGGATAAAACAGGGCGAAAAGGAACTGTTAAGGCTGCAGAAAAGATGCGAGATCAAAGAGATCAGAAGCCGGATCGACGGAACGGTGAGCTATACCGGCAATCCCGATTCGGGAACATCCTCCATGGATTCCTTCCTGAGGGTGAAAAGCAAGGACGGATACTATGTGGCGGGACAGGTGAGCGAGATGATGCTCGATCAGATCACGCCCGGAACGATCGTAACCTGCACCACCGATATGGGAGAAACGTTCGAGGCCGAAGTGCTCGATGTTTCGACCTATCCGGATACATCAGGCTCCCAGACGAGCTTCAGCGACGGTAATCCCAACGCTTCGGTGTACGGCTTTACCGCGACGATAGCGCAGACGGATCTGGACATTAACGAGGACACCTGGCTCGTTTCGGTCAATCTTCCGCAGACGGGTGTGGAGGAGACGACCGGGATCACCATCAACAAAGCATTTGTGCGCTCCGAGAACGGCAGAAGCTATGTAATGAAGGAGGAAAACGGTGTTCTGGTAAAACAGTACGTGCGTGTCGGTAAGGTGGATTCGTACGGTTACTCGATCACGATCACGGGAGGCCTCAGGAGGGACGACAAACTGGCGTTTCCTTACAGCGAAGATGCCGTCGAAGGGATCAAAACGGTGGCAGGCACTATCGATGAACTTTATGACTACAGTGACAGTTTGTTTTAGGAGGGATCGGCTTTATGCTGGAAAACATACGCCTGGCTTTTCAGGGAATATGGTCGCATAAAATGCGGTCTTTCCTGACCATGCTGGGAATAATCATCGGCATTGCGTCGATCATCTCGATCGTTTCGACGATCAAAGGGACCAGCGAGCAGATCAAAGAGGACCTGATCGGTGCGGGCAATAATACCGTTACGATCACTCTTTATGAAGGCGATTATGAATATTACGGAGATTCCGGAAGCGACAAGGCTCCGCCGGTTATCCTGCAGGAGCAGAAAGCCCAGGTGCTTAAGCAAAAACATATCGAAAATGCGACGTTCTTCTACAGCCGTACCTACACGGATATCTACTACGGAGATACCGCTTTTTCGGGCGGATCGGTCCTTGGAATAGACGAGAACTATCTGGACACCTGCGGCTATCAGGTCGTGCTGGGACGAGGGTTTGTGGAGCGGGATTTTACTCATTTCGCCAAAGTGATCCTGATCGATACGAACGTTGTCGAGAACCTGTTTCTGGGCGAAGACCCGATAGGCAAGGTTCTGGAGATCCGGCAGGAGCCGTTTACGGTGGTAGGCGTGGTTGGCAGAAAAGACGAATATCTTCCTAAGATGGAGAACCTTTCGGATTATGACACTTACAGTGAGACGGCTGTCGGAACGGTGATGCTGCCGTTTAAGAGCTGGCCGATCCCCTTCAAGTTTGACGAACCGCAGAATGCCGTGATCAAAGCGGATTCGACTGACAATATGAGTACCGCGGGCAAATCAGCCGCCGATATTCTCAATTCCAACATTGACAACAGAAAGAACAGTACCGGCTTTTCCTACAAAGCGGACGACATCATGGAGCAGGTGCGAAGCATGCAGAGGCTGAGCGAGAGCACCAGCCAGCAGCTGATCTGGATCGCATCCATCTCCCTTCTGGTAGGCGGAATAGGCGTAATGAACATCATGCTGGTGTCGGTCACCGAGAGAACCGGCGAGATCGGGCTGAAAAAAGCGATCGGTGCGAGAAAAAGCACGATCCTGGGACAGTTCCTCACGGAAGCCTCCGTTCTTACCAGCATCGGAGGGATCATCGGAGTTGTCACGGGAATCGGTCTCTCCTCCGTGGTATCGCGGGTCACGGGAACGCCATCGGCGATCAGCGTGCCGGCAATCATCTTTTCGGTATTCTTTTCGATGCTGATCGGACTTGTGTTTGGCTTCCTGCCTTCCGTAAAGGCGGCAAATCTTAACCCGATCGATGCACTCAGAAGCGAATAAAATGCTGACATTCCCGGCAAAGCGGATCATATCTGCTCCCGGGAACGGCATTCGGCCCCGGCCTTTGATGCCGGGGCGCTTTTTACTTTTTCTTGTGAAACATAACGAATTGTGTTACTATGTATCAGAACCGGAAGGAAATACAGGTTTTATATAAGAAAAAGAAAGTTTTTTGGGAGATATAACATGAGCAAAATTGCCATTGTAACAGACAGCAACAGCGGTATCACACAGACCGAGGCGAAAAAACTCGGCGTCAGCGTGGTTCCCATGCCCTTTTTTATCGACGGTGAACTGTACCTGGAAGATATCAGTCTGACGCAGGAGCAGTTTTATGAACTGCTTAAAAAGGACGCGAAAATCTCGACATCTCAGCCAAGCCCGGGCGATCTTTGCAGCCTGTGGGACGAGCTTTTAAAGACACACGATGAGATCGTGTATATACCGATGTCAAGCGGACTCAGTTCTTCCTGTGCCACTGCGCTTATGCTTGCGCAGGATTATGACGATAAAGTGCAGGTCGTAGATAACCAGAGGATCTCGGTGACTCAGCGGCAGTCTGTACTGGACGCTATGGCCATGGCAGAAGCCGGAAAGAACGCGATCGAGATCCGCAAGGCCCTTTTAAAGGACAAGATGGAAGCCAGTATCTATATTACCCTGGAGACACTCAAGTACCTGAAGAGGGGCGGAAGGATCACGCCCGCGGCCGCTGCGATCGGCACGGTGCTGAACCTGAAACCGGTCCTTCAGATCCAGGGCGAGAAGCTGGATGCCTATTCTAAAGTGCGGGGCAAAAAGCAGGCCATGAAAGTGATGATGAAGGCCGTACGCAAAGATCTGGACACCAGATTCAGACAGCCTTTACAGGAGGGACATATCATACTGCAGGGCGCATATACCGGAAACAAAGAAGAGGCGGATGAGTTTGTGACTGAAGTAATGAAGGAGTTTCCCGAGTTTACAGAGTGCCGCATGGATCCGCTCTCCCTGAGCGTTTCCTGCCATATCGGCTACGGAGCACTTGCACTTACGGCGACAAAAGTCTGGCACGGCTGAAAAATTACCGGACCGGACGGAGAGGAGCGAACAGATATCTAATGAAGAAACTGAACGAATACATGGGGGAAGAGCTGGCAAAGGCGTTTGAGAAGGCAGGATACGATCCCGCGCTGGGCAAGGTGGTCGTTTCAAACCGCCCCGACCTTTGCGAATATCAGTGCAACGGCGCGATGGCCGGAGCCAAAAAATACAAAAAAGCTCCGTTCATGATCGCAGACGATGTTGCGGCGAACCTTGCAGGTTCACGCGTTTTTGACAAGATAGAAGTGGTAAAGCCGGGCTTTATCAACCTTGACACCAATAAAGATTTTCTGGCCGAATACATGAGAGAGATGGAATCCGATCCGTATCTTTCGGTGACCCGCGCGGAGAAGCCCGAGACGATCATCATCGATTACGGCGGACCGAATGTGGCCAAGCCGCTGCACGTGGGACATCTGCGCTCGGCCATCATCGGCGAGAGTATCAAACGTATTGGCCGCTTTATGGGACACAATGTGATCGGCGATGTGCACCTTGGCGACTGGGGCCTGCAAATGGGACTGATCATCACCGAGCTGCGCGTAAGAAAGCCGGAGCTTCCTTACTTTGATGATGATTTCACCGGTGAATATCCCGAAGAAGCACCGTTCACCATCGGAGAGCTGGAGGAGATCTATCCTGCCGCAAGCGCCCGTTCAAAAGTGGACGATGATTACAGGAATGAAGCGCTCGAAGCCACCGAACAGCTCCAGAACGGCAAACCCGGATACATGGCACTCTGGAACCATATCATGAAGGTTTCCGTTGCCGATCTGAAAAAGAACTATGCACGTCTGAACGTAGAGTTTGACCTGTGGAAAGCGGAATCCGACGCGCAGCCTTACATCCCCGCAATGGTACAGCGGATGAAGGACGAAGGATACGCTTATGAAGATCAGGGAGCACTGGTCGTCGATGTGAGTGAAGAGAGCGATACGAAGGAGGTCCCTCCCTGCATGCTGCTCAAATCGGACGGTGCTTCGCTATACACCACAACCGATCTGGCCACGATCGTAGAGCGCATGAAGCTTTACGACCCCGACGAGATGCTTTACGTGGTCGACAAACGGCAGGATCTTCACTTTGAGCAGGTGTTCCGCTGCGCGAGAAAGACGGGCCTGGTCAAGGATACGACACGCCTCAGCTTCCTCGGCTTCGGCACGATGAACGGCAAGGACGGAAAGCCGTTCAAGACCAGGGACGGCGGCGTGATGAGGCTCGAAAACCTGATCGGCGACATCGAACAGGAAATGTTCAAAAAGATCGTCGAAAACCGCAGCGTAAAGGACACGGATGCCGAGAATACCGCGAAGGTCGTGGGCCTTTCGGCGATCAAGTACGGAGATCTTTCCAATCAGGCAACGAAGGACTATATTTTTGACGTGGATCGCTTTACCTCTTTTGAGGGAAATACCGGCCCGTATATCCTCTACACGATCGTCCGTATTAAATCTATCCTTTCCCGCTTTGCGGAAGAGGGCGGCAGTGAAGACGGCCTTGTCATTCTCCCGGCGATCAACGAGAGCCAGAAAAATCTGATGCTTAAGCTGTCTGCGTTCGGGCAGACCGTCGAGAATGCTTTTGATGAAAAGGCACCGCATAAGATATGCGCCTATATCTATGAGGTATCGAACGCATTTAACAGCTTTTATCACGAGACAAAGATCCTCTCTCAGGAGGATCCCGAAGTGAAAGGATCGCTGATCGCGCTTCTTGCACTGACGAAAAAAGTATTGGAGACAAGCATCGACCTTCTGGGCTTTTCTGCACCTGACAGGATGTGAGTTTTATGTATAAAGCCATTCTATTTGACCTGGACGGAACACTTACGGAGTCCGGTCCGGGGATCATGCGGTCTGTGCAGTATGCGCTCCTCAGGATCGGACATCCCGAGGAAGATTTCGATAAGCTCCGCGTCTTTGTGGGCCCGCCTCTGAAAGAGCAGTTCATGAAATACGCCGGGATCGATGAAGAGACTGCCGATGCTGCACTTACGTTTTACCGGCAAAGATATGTACCGATCGGCATGTATGAGAACGAGCTGTATCCCGGCATCGTTCAGATGCTGACGGATCTTCGTCTTGACGGATATACACTGGCTGTGGCTTCATCCAAGCCTGAACCGTTCGTGCTCCGTATCCTGGAGCATTTCGATATTGCAAAGTATTTCGAAGTGGTCGTCGGATCGGGGCTTGACGGAAGCCTGGGAACCAAAGAAGAAGTGGTCCGGGAGGCCCTGAAAAGGCTCGGTCTGGAAGAACATCCGGAAGAGGCGCTCATGGTAGGCGACAAAGAACACGATGTGTTCGGTGCAAGAGCAGCGGGCGTAGAGTGTATCGGCGCAGCCTGGGGTTATGCCGCGGAGGGAGAACTTGAGCGCGCAGATCCGCTGAAGATCGTCGGTACGCCTGCAGATTTGATACAGTTTTTGGACAGTACACCGCTCCGCAGGGAAAGTGTGCTGAAAAAGATCTGGCGAATTCTGTATCCCGCAGGGATACATCTGGGGATCAGCATCGCGGTTTCGGGCGTGTTCGGCATGCTCGCAGCAGCAGCTTTCGGTCCTGAAATGGGCAATGACCTGACCTATAAGTACACTATTGAGCTGACAGGAATTACCGCCATGCTCACTATACTGCCCTGTGTGTTCTTATACCTTAAAGACCGGGACAGAAGAAAGGACGGCAGACTGATCCCATGTCCCCCGGGCAGTAAGATCGGTATCCCCGACGGCCTTCTGCTGGCCGGACTTGGGGCGGCACTGTCGCTCTATGGAAATGTGCTTCTCGGTTTACTGGCTCAGCTGGTTCCCATAGACGACTACTCTGAAGTGATCGAGCAGGTGGAAAGCGGAAAAACGCTGTGGGTGCTGTTGATCTGTATGGGCATTTTGGCTCCGATCGCCGAGGAGATGGTCTTCAGATGGCTGATCTATCTGCGGCTGCGCGATACATTCCCGATCTGGGCCGCGGCTCTGATCTCATCGGCTTTCTTCGGCATATATCACGGCAATATGATGCAGGCGATCTATGCCGGTGTGCTGGGGATATTCTTTGCCCTTGCCCTGGAGATGACCGGAAATATATGGAGCAGCGTCATCTTGCATGTCTCAGCCAACGTTTTTTCGCTGGTGCTGCAGGAGATCAGCGCTCTCGAAGATTCCGGAGCGGCGCTTTTTCTCGGACTGACTGCCATTGTATTATTTGTGTTTCTTATCGTGGTACCGTTTCGGCTTAAGAGAGTCGGGAAAAAACGCGGATACCGAGCAGTATAATTTGTATTTGGCGGCCGTCCGGAAAACCGGGCGGCCGTGTTATATTTGGAGGTACGATGGAAAGGCTGGATAAATACCTTGCGGATGCAGGGGTGGGAACGCGAAGCGAAGTGAAAAACGTGATACGAAAAGGCCGTGTGACAGTGGGCGGAGCGAAAGTGACAAAGCCCGAAACGAAAGTGAGCGGAGACGAACCGGTCTGCCTGGACGGGAAGCCGGTAAAAAAGGCTCCCGGGCATGTGTACTATATGCTGCACAAACCTGCCGGGGTGATCACCGCAACCGAGGACACGAGGGAAAAGACCGTGATGGATCTGCTTCCGTCCGGTCTTCCGGGACTGACCCCGGCGAGAAGAGCCAAACTGTTCCCGGTCGGCAGGCTGGACAAAGACACCGAAGGACTTCTCCTCGTGACCGACGACGGCGCACTCGCCCATGCGCTTCTTTCACCCGCAAAGCATGTGGAGAAAGAGTACTATGCGGAGATAGAAGGGCAGCTTTGCGACGATGCCGAAGAGCGCTTTCGGGAAGGGATAGATATAGGTGACGAAAAGAAGACGCTGCCGGCCGAACTGATCAGGCTCTCGGACACGCAGGTCCGTATCATCCTTCACGAAGGACGCTTTCATCAGGTGAAGCGGATGGTCGAAGCCTGCGGGGCCCGCGTGACATACCTGAAAAGACTGCGCATGGGCGCACTTGTCCTGCCGGATGACCTGGACAAAGGAGAGTGGCGCGCAGTACCTCAGGAAATCCTTGTGAATTTTTGTAAATGAACTTTACATCGGCATCCCGGTGTGCTATACTGTCAAAGTTGCTAATCAAACACGCGCAGTGATTCTCAGGGAGGGTGCCCTAAGGGTCCCGAAGGAAAACGATCTGCGCGGAAGAAAAAACCAAAAAGGAGACAAAGACATGAGCGTTATTTCAATGAAGCAGCTTCTCGAAGCAGGTGTTCATTTCGGACATCAGACAAGAAGATGGAACCCCAAGATGGCTCCGTACATCTACACAGAGCGTAACGGAATCTATATCATCGACCTTCAGCAGTCTGTAGGCATGGTAGACGATGCATACAACGCAATCGCCGATATCGTAGCCAACGGCGGAACTATCCTTTTTGTCGGAACCAAGAAGCAGGCACAGGATGCCATCCGTACCGAAGCAGAGCGCTGCGGCCAGTTCTATGTAAACGAGAGATGGCTGGGCGGTATGCTCACAAACTTCAAGACCATCCAGAGCCGTATCGCAAGACTTAAAGCGATCGAGACCATGGAGCAGGACGGCACATTCGATGTCCTTCCCAAGAAAGAAGTCATCGCTCTTCGCAAAGAGATGGCCAAGCTGCAGAAGAACCTCGGCGGTATCAAAGAAATGAAGAAGATCCCGGATGCGATCTTCATCGTAGACCCGAAGAAAGAAAGAATCTGCGTACAGGAAGCTCATACACTCGGAATCCCGCTTATCGGTATCTGCGATACCAACTGCGATCCGGAAGAGCTTGACTATGTGATCCCGGGCAACGACGATGCGATCCGTGCAGTCAAACTGATCGTTTCCAAGATGGCAGACGCTGTTATCGAGGCAAATCAGGGTATGGCAAACGTTGATGGCGAGATCGAAGCAGAATCCGAAGAATTCGCAGAGACAGCAGCAGAAGAGTAATTTGGTACGGGAGGATATATAAATGGCTATTACAGCAGCACAGGTTAAAGAACTCAGAGAAATGACAGGCGCCGGCATGATGGACTGCAAAAAAGCCCTCACCGCTACCGATGGCGATATGGACAAAGCAGTAGAGTTCCTTCGTGAAAAAGGCCTCGCTACCGCACAGAAGAAAGCAAGCCGTATCGCAGCAGAAGGTATCTGCCAGACTCTTGTATCCGATGATGAGAAGAAAGCAGTTGTTGTCGAAGTTAATGCTGAGACAGACTTTGTTGCAAAGAACGAGAAATTCCGCAACTATGTCAGCGAGGTTGCCGCACAGGCACTGGCTACCGAAGCAGCTGATATCGAAGCTTTCCTTGCAGAGCCGTGGGCAGCAGACACAACCAAGACTGTCAACGAAGCACTTGCAGCACAGATCGCAGTGATCGGCGAGAACATGAACATCCGCAGATTCGAAAAACTCTGCGAAGAGAACGGTTTCATCGCTTCTTACATCCATATGGGTGGAAAGATCGGCGTTCTTGTTGATGTTGAGACAGATGTCATCAACGACAACATCAAAGAGATGGCTAAGAACATCGCTATGCAGGTAGCAGCTCTTAAACCGCTGTACACCAACAGAAGCGAGATCAGCGAAGACTACATCGAGAACGAGAAGAAGATCCTTCTTGCTCAGATCATGAACGACCCGAAGGAATCCCAGAAACCGCAGAAGGTTATCGACGGAATGATCAACGGCCGTATCAACAAAGAGCTGAAAGAGATCTGCCTCCTCGACCAGGTTTATGTAAAAGCTGAGGATGGCAAGCAGATCGTTTCCAAGTATATCGAGCAGGTCGCAAAAGAGAACGGCGCCAAGATCGCTGTCAAGACTTTTGTACGTTACGAGACCGGCGAAGGTATCGAGAAGAAACAGGAAAACTTTGCAGAAGAAGTTGCAAAGCAGATGGGAATGTAATGAATACGGAAGAGGCTGTCAGCGGACAGCCTCTTTTTCATTTACAACTTACACATGATAAAGTACAATATAGGATAATGAAAGGGGGTGTGTCATGAAAAAACTTGCCTGCTTTATTGTAGATCAACGATATAAAATTTTGTTTATTGTGCTGGCTCTCGCGGCTGTCTGTGCGCTCTTGATCCCGCGGGTAGAGATCATCACGGATATGACAAGGTACCTGCCCGATGATTCTCCGATGAAGACCGGCCTGGAGATCATCAAAGATGAGCTTGGCGGACTGACTACAGAGAATTCGATAAGAGTCATGTTTACCGATCTTCCTTCGGGGGAGGATATACAGATTAAAGAGCGCTTATCAACGATTCCCGGTGTGAGCAGTGTAGGGTATCGGGCAGAGGATGAACAGTACTGCAAGCCTCCCTACACAACGTTTTCTGTCAATACCATGTACGACTTCGGTTCGAAAGAGATCATGGCCATAGAGCAGGAAATCAAGAAGGAGTACAGCGGGTATCATGACATGGTCTATCATGTCGATACTACCACTTCTAACACGATTCCCCCATGGATCCTGGTTGCGGCTGTGGCGATCCTGCTTACGATCCTGTGGATCATGTCGCCTTCCTTTGTGGAGCCGCTGCTGTTTATCGTCACGATCGGTATCGCAGTGCTGATCAACATGGGCAGCAACATACTCATGGGGAGTGTCTCACAGACTACCAATGCCATAGGCTCGATCCTGCAACTGGCGCTTTCCATGGATTACTCCATAATGCTGATGGAGTATTACAGACAGGAGCGGAATGAGATTTCCGGTGAGGGACGTACCGGGGATGAGAAAGAACAGAAAAATGCAGCCATGAAAAAAGCCCTGGAAAAGGCATTCAGACCCATAACCGGGAGTTCGATCACCACAGTGGTGGGACTTCTGATGCTCGTATTCATGAGCTTTAAGATCGGCGAGGACATGGGCATCGTGCTTGCGAAGGGCGTGTTTATCAGTCTGCTCTGTGTGTTTACCGTGCTGCCGGTACTCATCCTTTCCTGTGAGAATGCCATTTTAAGGACAATGAAACCGGTGCCCCATTTTCCGACCGGTGCAGTGGAAAAGATGAGCTTTCGTTTCCGAAAGATATTTCCTTTTCTGCTTGCGGGGCTTTTTCTCCTTGTATTCTTTTTGAAAGGAAACACAAATATCAGTTATACACTGGTGACAGAGAGTCCGATCGATGACGTCTTTGTAAAGAATAATGCCATCGTGCTGCTTTACAGTAATGAGGATGAAGAGACGGTAGCCGGATTGATCGAGGAATATGAGAATGACAAAAATGTAAGGGGCGTTCAGGCTTACGCAAACACTCTCGGCAAAGCTTTTACAGGTGAAGAGCTCCTTGGGATGGCTGCGGAGATGGGAATGGAGGACGCCTTTATGGAGTTCCTTCCGGGCGAGATGGAAGAATCGGAGGCCGTAACTCTTCTGGATATGCTGATCGGGATGTGCAGCCTGAGTCTGGGCAGGAGAGATGACGAACCGAGGGCCACAATTCCGGAACTGCTCGATTTTATCGTCGAGGAATTGCCTGAAAATCCGCTCATCGGCAATATGATCTCGGATGAGATGATCGAAGGTGCGAAGGAGTTTCAGGGACAGATAACGGAAGGTATTAAGAGACTTAAAGGGCCGGAGCATTCGCTGATGGCCTTGCAGACAACACTTCCGGATGAATCGGAGGAGACGGAAACATTTATCAGAACACTGGAGAAACGTTGCAAAGAAAGGCTGACCGGAGAGTATTATCTGATCGGAAACTCGGTCATGGCCTACGAAATGTCCGGTTCGTTTACGGGAGAATTAAACCGTATCACCATCCTCACCGCATTGGCGATCTTCCTTGTAGTTGTTTTTACCTTCCGAAGTGTATTGATACCGGTGATCCTGGTTCTGCTCATCCAGACGGCTGTGTACGCTACGGTCGTGATCATGGGCATTCAGGGTGAGAGCATGTATTATCTGGCATATCTGATAGTGCAGAGTATACTGATGGGAGCCACTATTGATTACGCGATCCTTTATACAAACTACTATCGTGAGAGCTGGAAGACTGCGGATATGGAGCACTCCATACAGGAGGCCTACAGGAAATCGATACACACCATCCTGACCTCCGGCCTGATCATCGTAATCGTGACAGCCATCCTGGGCTATGCGTTCGGGGACCCCTCTATTATGCAGATCTGTCATACGATTGCGAAAGGCGCGTCATGTTCACTTATCCTGATCCTGTTTGTGCTTCCGGGGACACTCGCTGCGCTGGACAAATTGATTACAAGGCACTGAGTCATGGGGACCGGTTCCTTTTTTGCATGATTTCCGGTATAATATGTTCGTTACCTGAGATAATACCAATGCTATATTTTTGCGAGTAAAATAACATGCTTAGAGTAGCAATTGTAGAAGATGACCGGGATTTTGCCATGAACCTTGTCAATTTCCTGGAAGAATACGAAAAGGAAAAGAACATTCAAATACGTGTCCGCTACTTTCAGGACGGTGAGGACATCGTCGAGAATTATCACTCGGACTATGACCTGATCCTGATGGACATACAAATGCGCTTTATGAATGGAATGGAGGCGGCAGGCAGGATACGGGAGGCGGACAACAAGGTCCTGATCGTCTTTATCACCAACGAAGCGCAGTTCGCCATAGCGGGTTATGAAGTGAGAGCTTTTGATTTTCTGGTCAAGCCCGTGTCGTATGAGACATTTACAGCCAGAATGGATCGCGTCCTCGGCCAGCTCAGACAGACCCCTGAGGATTATCTGCTGCTGCCTCTTTCTGACGGGGCACAGCGTGTGGACATCTACAGGATCCTGTACGTAGAGAGCCGGGGACATACGATGGAAGTTCACACACCCGAAGGAATCGTCAGAACCAATCTGAAAATGAGTGACCTGGAAGAACAGCTGCGGGACAAGAATTTTTTCCGCTGCCACAAAGGGTATCTGATCAATCTGGAAGCGGTGGAGAAGCTGGAGGGCGATCACTGCGTGATCGAAGGGGAAAATATTCCGGTCAGCAGAAGAAAGAAAACCGAGCTCCTGGATGCTCTGACGAGGGTCATTTGAGATGAAAACGGCAGAAGATTTATATGCCCTGAGTGCGCCCGGCTATCTCAGCGCTTTTTCTTATATGCTGTACTCCGGGCTTTATGTGTGGGTCAATCCCCGAAAATACAGTGTTCTGAAAACGATCCTGCTGCAGATCCTGCTGACAGGATGTGTGTCGGTGTGCGCATTTTTGGTGGAGACGCCCGATCAGAGAACCTATGTGTTAAGGCTCCTGATCTTTTTGCTGATCCCTGTTGCCTGCATGAAATTAGAGATGACCGGGTCGTGGAAAAAATGCCTGTACTATATGGCGTTTGCATTTGTCCTTGCCGAATTTGCCACTGCGCTGGAATGGCATATGTATTACTTCGGCGTAAATGTAAAAAAAGTTCCCGACATTTTATCCATCAGGATTCCCTTCTTTGTCGGTGTGTACGGCCTGATCTATATCTGCGCGCTTCTAAATAACCGCATTTTCAGGGAATACAACAGAGAATTGCAGACGGATACGGAGGACATCCTGCGTGTCTGGGGAATGGCGGTATTCATCTTTCTTGCTTCGAACGTCAGCAATGTGTTCGAAGAGACGATCCTTTCTTCCTCGGAGCCGGGGGTCGTTTTTCAGATTCGTGCGCTGATCGATTTTACCGGCGTCTTCGCCATGTTCCTCCTGCACATGACGGGAAAAGAATCCTACAGCAGGATGCGCGCAGAGCAGACGCAGATGATGATGGAGCAGATGTATGCGAACTATCAGACCTCCAAAAATTCTATCGCCCTGGTATCCGAGAAATATCATGATCTGAAGCATCAGATCGCATGGCTTAGAAAGGGAGACGGTTCCGCAGAGACCAAAGAGTATCTGGACAGGATGGAGGAAGAGATCCGCGATTTTGAAGCACAGGCGAACACCGGAAACGAGATTCTTGATACGATCGTCATGTCCGCCGCGCTGAAGGCTAAGAATGACGGGGTGAAGATCACCTGTATCGCGGACGGGGCCCTTCTTTCTTTTATGGACAAAATGGATGTTTCCGCCATGTTCGGCAACCTGATCGACAATGCCGTGGAAGCGGCCCGCGAAGTGAGTGATCCTGACAGGCGGCTGATCAATCTTACCGTGGAGGCGCGAAAAGGGTTTCTGGTCATTCTGTGCGAGAATTGCTGCGAAGGTGAACGGACGATCAGTGACGGCCTTCCGGTCACGACAAAACAGGATAAAAAATATCATGGATTCGGCACGAAAAGTATTCTTCGCATAGCGCAGAAATACGGCGGAAACGCCGTGTACATCACGGAGAATCGCTGGTTTAAAGTAAAGATATTGATTCCGATGCCATGACCGGATGCATTTCAGGAAAAAAAACGACCGTTTGAGAAGACGGCCGTTTTTTTATGTTAAATTTGCTATATTTTTTCCATATACATTGTTTGTATCTGTGCACGTATAAAGGGCAGGTACGATCATCGGGAACAGGAGGATAAAAATGGCAAAAGGAAGAGCATGGCGCGGCCTGGCTACACTGATGGCATCTGTGACTGCACTGTCTGCGGCAGGACAGGTGACAACCAATAACTGGGCGGCAAAGATCAACAGCATGTTGAACACCAACAACTATGTAACCGTAAAGACGGGAGATTCTCCCGCAAGCATGGGCGACCACTTCCGGTCAGAGTTTTCCTCACTTGCTGAGATGCAGGAAGAACAGAGAAATCTCTCCGTTCAGATCGGATCGGAAGGAACGGTCCTGCTGAAAAACGCGGACGAAGCGCTTCCTCTGGACAAGGGAAGTGAGAAGGTGACACTTTGGGGTCTTCATACATACATGCCGATCCTTGGCGGTATGATGGGATCGACAGCAATGGCTAACTTCGAGGTGGGACAGCCGCAGTACGGTATCGTTCCGGCCATGCAGGAGACAGGCTTCGATGTGAATCAGGACTTTATCGACCTGTATGCTTCGGAAGCGATGGATCCCTATCGTATGCAGACCAGTTTCTTTGGCATGCCGGTACCGGGACATGCGTTTGAGACACTGTTTACCACAGCATGGGAGAACTTCAAGAGCTATAACATAGGTGAGGCTCCGCTGTCCGAGTATTCGGACGATGTCCTCAAATCTGCGGATAACACCGCTGCGGTAGTTCTGATCACACGAGATAACTCCGAGGCGGCGGATTACTATCCGACCATGACGAGTGCTCTGGACAGTGATTCCTTTGAAAAACCGCTTGCGCTTTCTCAGAATGAGAAGGATATGCTGGAGGCGGCCAAGGAACACAGCACCAAGGTGATCGTGCTGATCAACTCTTCCAGTGCGATCGAGCTTGAAGAGCTGAAGACAGATAAGGATATCGATGCCATCGTGTGGGTCGGAGATCCCGGAAACTACGGATTCCTCGGCACAGCTGCGGTTCTGGCAGGCGATGTGAATCCTTCCGGAAGGCTTACCGACACCTACGCGGTGAACAGCACCGGCGCTCCGGCGATGGTAAACTACGGCGTGTATCTTTACAAGACGAATTCTTCCAACGATTCCTCTATCTCTGAGTTCGACTACGGCGATGCTTATCTGGTAGAGTCCGAGGGAATCTACGAAGGCTACCGCTACTACGAGACCCGTTATGAGGACTCTATTCTCAAACAGGGCAATGCGGATGCAGCGGAAGGCGCGGCAGACGGCAAGAAGTGGGCATATGACAACGAAGTTTCCTATCCCTTCGGTTATGGCCTTTCTTACACTACTTTTGAGCAGAAGCTTGAAAGCGTGAGCGTAGAGGTCGGCGGAGAAGGAACGGCAGAAGTCACCGTGGAGAACACGGGCGATGTTGCCGGCAAGGATGTCGTAGAGCTTTATGTGCAGGCTCCTTATATCGAGGGCGGCCTCGAAAAATCGGCGCTGCAGCTGGTGACATTCGGAAAGACCGACGTGATCGAGCCCGGCGAATCCGAGACAGTTACACTGCATTTTAACCCGAGAGACATGACCTCCTATGATGAGGCGGCAGTCAAAGCGGACGGCACCGAAGGCGCATGGACTCTGGATGCAGGTGATTATTACTTTGCTATCGGAAACGGCGCGCACAATGCCATCAACAATATTCTTGCCAACAAGAACGGAAACGAGCGCGGCCTTGTCAGCGTAAACGACGACGAGAATATCGATAAAGACAACGCTATCGTATGGACCCTCGACGAGACAGACATCGAGACCTATTCCGTGAATGTACAGAATGCTCTGCAGAATATGGACCTCAACAAACTGATCCCGGGTTCTGTTGAGTACTTTACCAGATCGGACTGGACGATCGGCTGGACATCGGTTATGGACGTGGAACCGACCGATGATATGCGCATCGACCTTTCCAACAGCAGAAATCAGCTGACCGAGAATGGTGACGGCGTGACATGGGGAGCAGACAACGGTCTTTCCATCATCGACTTCATGGAGACAGATGACGACGGAACATATATCGGTGTAGTCGATCTTACCGATCCGAAGTGGGATCAGCTGATCGACCAGGTGACACTGGAAGAAGCGATCAACTATATCGAAAACGCAGGAAACGGAATGAACCGTATCGCTTCGATCGGACTTCCGGCTAACCCGATCCAGGATGGTCCTACAGGATTTGCCAACGATCAGGTCGCGGCTTACTATATCAAGTGGAACGAGAGTGAGAGCGAAGAAGCGACTTACACGAAGCAGTCCGACGAAGGCGCAGAGTGGACGATGAACGTCTTCCCGACCGAGCCGATGTGCGCAAGTACCTTTAACGAAGCTATGATCGAGAGAGAAGGTCAGATGTACGGCGAAGAGAGTCTGTGGAGTAACATCCCCGGAACCCTCGCACCCGGCGCAAACCTTCACCGTGTACCATATTGCGGACGTAACCATGAGTATTATTCCGAAGATCCGATGGTGACAAGCATCTTTGTTACTGCGTTCTGCCGTGGCGGCACCGTGAAAGGCCTGATGACCGAGCCGAAGCACTTTGCATTTAACCATCAGGAGGCAAACCGTTCCGGCGCTTCTACCTTCATGACCGAGCAGGCGGCAAGAGAGAATGACCTGAGAGGATTCCAGGAGGCACTTTCCTCCAACCGGGCCATGGGCGTTATGACATCTTACAACCGTGTGGGCTGTGTGTACTCGAGCGCGCATTCCGGACTGCTTGAGCAGATCCTCAGAAACGAGTGGGGATATGACGGTTGGGTAGTTACCGATATGGCGGCAGCTCCCGATTATATGAACTGGCTTGACAGTGTTATGGCCGGAACCGGCGGTATGCTGACGACCGAGAGTACAACCATGTCGAGTAAGTTTGGTTCCATGATCTCCAACCGTGCGAAGATCGAGAAGGATACCAACTTCCAGCAGCATATGCACGATGGCCTGAAACATTACATGTACAGTGCCGCTCGAAGCAATGCACTGAACGGATTCACAACAGACACAGAGATCAAGTATGTCAGAACATGGTGGCAGAATCTGATCCTTGGACTGAAGTACGGCTCAGGAGCTCTTACGATCGTGTTCCTGGCTCTCTGGATTCTTGCACAGAGGAAAAAAGGAGGGAATAAGTGATGAAAAAAGGTTTTGGCATGATCCTGGCTGTGATCGGTACGATCCTTTCCCTGGTTGCTCTGATCCTTTACGCAAAGGCAGCTAATACGACACCGATCGTCAGATACCTGAATATCGCAGCTCTTGTCTGCGCTGTATTGTTCCTGGTGCTTTCCGCAAAACTGGGCGAGAAAAGCTGGTGGGGACTTCTGGTAAGCGCTGCCGCAGTACTTATGATGGCTGCATTTGGCTTCAGTCTGGTTACCGAGGTGGAGGTTCTGGGCTACCTGATCTCCGGACTTCGTACCTGGGCGGATGTACAGTTCTGGGCGTTCTTCTCGGGCGCCGCTGTGCTCAGCTGGCTGGTGTTTATGATCGCATCCTTTACAAGGTTGGGAGAGAATAAAGAATAACAAGTGAAACAGGGGACGGTTCCTCGGAGGAACCGTCCCCTGTTTCACAAAACCGGCGGATTGCGGTTATAATTATCCGGAGGAGGAGAACAAAGTGAAGAGTAAAAAACACACCGGAAGAATTATCGGAATAATAACGGTGACCTTGCTTGCAGTCCTGGCTGTAATCATGGTTATCTATCGTAAAGCCGTGTACATGACATTCAAAAACCTGACCGTGGCAAAGCTTAAGCTGGACGAGAGTGTCGATGACTGGGACGGGGGAGAGATGCTTTTGAATGTGCCGTATGCGGAGGATTCGGAATCGCAGTATCTGGATCTGTACATACCCGCGGGGGTGGAAAACCCGGATTTATATGTGATCGTGCACGGGGGCGGATTCATCGCGGGAGACAGCCGCACCAGGCAGGCACAGCTGATGTACCGGTATTTCCGTGACCATGGATACGCATGTGCATCGATCAATTATCGCCTGGCACAGGAAGAACCGTTTCCGGGCGCGCTGGAGGATGTGAAGGCAGCGGTACGTTTTCTGCGTTCCCATGCCGGGGAGTACGGCTACAATGCGGATCATATATCGATCTTCGGCGAGTCTGCGGGAGGTTATCTGGCTACGATGGCCGCCCTGACAAACGACGATGAATACATGTCGGTGGAGTATATCGGACAGAAGGAAGACGAGGAAAAAGGCGAGGCAGCTTCGGCAGAGGTGTCGGTGCTGGTGGACTACTACGGTGTGGCAGAGATGCAGCCGCTGAACAGCAAATCTCCCGACTGGAAGGAACTGGGTGTTCCGCCCCTCATTTTTAATATCGCCAATTCCTGGATGAGCAAAGACGCGCTGGGAGGCTTCTCAGACTGCAACAGCTATTGGATGCGCAGGGAACTCAGTGATATGAGCGAGGAGGAGCTGAGCGCCGCCTCAGCCGCACAATACGTTGACGAGAATCTCAGCCGCACGGAAGGCCCCGCGGTCCTTATCATCCACGGCGACTGCGACATCACCGTGCCTATTCTGCAGTCGGAACGGCTCTATGAAAGAGCAAAGAATGCTGCCGGGGAAGAGAAGGTGGAGTTCTGGGTGATCCCTGACCGGGGACATGCGACGGATATGCTGTACGAGGACAGTTTGCTGGAGAGGGTGAAGGGGTTTATAGAAGAACATTAATGTGGAACCGTACCCTGTTTCATCCTTTAAAAGAAACAAAATAATTTCTTAAT
>CADCPK010000045.1 GCA_902803215.1 uncultured Lachnospiraceae bacterium | reverse complement strand
TTTTCTTCACCCATCGAGTCGTAACAGATATACTGGACATTCTCCAATTCGCTTACGATCCGAATGATTCTGAACGGTTCATGCGACTCTATTATAAGTTTGGTGTGCCAATCTCAAAGAAATCCGCAACTGAAGCTGTGCGACGCAGCACCGGAAGCGGCAAGCCCATTCTGGAAGAACTGCTTCACGTTCCAGACATCAAAGGTTTCGTTCAGGACGCTGTCCGAGACTTGATCGAGTATTTGCCCGAGATTAGGAGAGACACCGCTGAAACAGCGATCCACCGCATCTGGGAAGCCTTGCACTATGGCAGATACGTGGAAAGCAACGGATTGGACGGAGGGAAATACTTTATCCTATGCCTGTTGGCAAAGGACATCCCTACCGCCTCCGCATTCAAGGAAAAGCTGGATGAGCTGAGAAGGACCATTTCTTCCCATGTAAACAGTAACGAAAACAAGCTGATCCTATCCACGATCCATTCCAGCAAAGGCCTGGAATACGAGCGCGTATTCCTTCTTGACATGATAGACGGAGTCATTCCCTCCAAAGTGGAATCAGCTATCCAAACAACAGATGAATGGAAAATCTACGAAGAAGAACGACGGCTATATTATGTCGCCATGACAAGAGCCAAAAATGATCTATACCTATTCCGCTTTCCGGCAGCATCCTCGTTCATCGAAGAATCCTGTAACGATCTTCCTGTCCCAGTCTGTGAGGAAGATAATGTTTTCGTCTCTCTCCAGACCCCACAAATTGGGAAAAGTTATACTGACAAAGAATGGGGAAAAGGTGAAATTCAAGCTCAATGCGATGATATGTTCCATATTTGCTTCAGCAATGGAACGCTCCGACGTATGCGGTTGGACGAAATGATTCTACGTCGTGATAAAAGCGCGACTGATCAGCATAGGCCAGCCAAAAAGAAGAAACAGCCAACTATGCTTAGGTCCGGCATCTCTTCCTCCGATGCAGTCAAACGCATTACAGTCGGTTCAACCGTACGTCATAAAGCATTCGGACTAGGGACTGTCCAGAAAATTGATGGCGGAATTGCAGCAATTCGATTTCGGAATGGCGATACAAAAAAGCTTCTTCTGCAAGCATGCATCTCCAAAGGACTGCTGGAGATTCCAAAACAAACATGAGAAGATTTTGTCTCCTTCTTTCCATCCGTAACTATATCCAGAGTTTCACAATGACAAGTTATTCCATTAAGTAGGCCATGCAGGAGATTTCAGCTCTTGCATGGCCAATTTACTTTCTATCATTTCTCCATTATTCTCAAATAATCTATTTCTTATCTTATCGGTTTTAACCTCTTAAAAAAATGCATACTATGCCCATTAAGCGCTTTTTGTATTGTCTCTGTCGCTTCCCTATGCGCCGCAATCCAAAGACAGCTTAAGTTGGTAGGACAACGGCATCGTCGCGGTAGCGTGTCTTTGGCTTGCTGTGGGATAACCCCAAGGAGGGGGCGACAGAGGTCAGAGCTAGGAAAACGGCTTTGGGCGCACTTATCCCGGCGTTAGCAGGAAGGATAAGTGCGTCCGAACAGGTGCGATCAGGCTCCAGGGCCGTCGCTGAGGTTTCCGTGTCCGTTATGCCCGTACTTCCAAGTCAATTGACTCGGCACATGAAAACCGAGAGTCGCACTCCTAATCGCCTCGGAGGCCGTTTCCGACCATTCATGTGATCCCGCTGCCAGTGTCCAACCAATAACAGAAAGATTCGCCACCGTCCGTCTTTACCATATCATTCGGGAGGGTTTCTTTATGTACAGTGTCCCCTTTCTATCTTCTGTAAGAACTTCCAAACGACTTAGGATTCATCCCTTTATGGATTGGTGGCCTCGGACCTTTACCACCTGACCACCGTTGACGCCCCGGGCAATGATCACAGGCATCTCCGGCGGCTGGATTTTCTGCGTCGGCTCCAGCTCACCTGGCGTTATTATACTGGGCGCGCGTCCAGTGTCGTGCAGGCCAGGTCTAGTTGGGAAACCCAGCCTGTCGCCCTCTTGCTTTAGCTACAAGCGGCTGTATACATACTGTTGACTGTATACTGTCAGCTACAGTGGGGCAATTATCGTTACAGTCAAAAATTGTCCCTCTATATACTAACGAAAAAGTTAACCCCCCTGCTAAAAGCAGGGTCCTCTCCCGTAATCCTTATCCATCAATTCTTAGCCTTATCGGCAACTGTTCTCTTTACGTCAAGCGCCTTTGCACATTTTTCAATAATTCGCTTTTTCCTCTTGCTCATAGCTGGTTCTGAAACCGGATTGCCGGTTTGAGCAGCCTCCTCAGCCCGTATGGTCGTCAACTGCTTACACATCCCATAAAAATCATAAAACAAATTCTGCTGACTCTCTGTGCAAAGATTCTGAATTACATTCCGAATCACCAGGATTCTCGGATCTTCGACTTCCTCATCCGGCATAAGAACATCCTCTATACTTCCTTTACTATCTGCGATCTCTTCGAGCAAGTTCACAATGGCGGACTGATCAGGCCGCATCTGATGATTATTGAGCTTTGCCAGATAGAGGGAATCAAGAAGATCTCTTTGATAACGATCATTCAGATCAATGCTGTCATCACTAGCACTAAGCTCTGCAGCCATATCGTCGGCAATCTCTGCATCGATTTCAAGCATTTCAGTAACAAAGCATTTTTCTTCAACATCCCATCTTGTATAGCAGTAATGACGCCCATCTTCAGAAAGATAGCTTGCGCCATTACCGTTTGGGATTCGCTCCAACGAACGGATCTCTTTTATATCAGTCACAACAATCTTCAACATAATACACACTTCCTTTATGTCGTGGTATTATGTATATGGTTGATAAACTAAGTGCGGTAAACAAAAAAGAAAAAATTTTTTCAGCGGTCTAGAAGCTCGATTCTCATACTAAATCGTTCCGGTGGATCAGCAGATAATTACTCCTATTACTGAGTCAGTCCTTCGTTCCTACTGTTAGCATCAGGGATCTTGTCAGTTATGGCCCCAGAAATATCATCGATTCTTACTTTGATCCCCTCCAGAGACTCCAGATACTTTTTGAGGAGTGAATAGTAGTCATCGACACTACACTTTCCCTGGCAAGCCTGAGCTGCACAATTCTCCATCTGTGCAGGTGCACTGGAGCCGACGTTATGCAACTTGATTCCAATCTCACTAATGCGCTGGAAATACTCCGTATTCGCTTTAGCCAAAGAGATGAAGTCTATAACACGCATTCCTCATACCTCCTGTTACGCTATATGTTTGGAGAGAACTCTCAAACATCAGGATTTATGTACTAATAGTCTTTCGATTTGTCAAGTGAATAATCCGTTTCAAAGAAACAGATAATCTGGTGTGCAATCGGCGGCAACCAGCGGTGGTAACGGACGGTGGTTTATCCGGCCACCTTTGGTTTAATCATAACGATGTAGTGTCTAGTCGCGCGCTTGAGAATAGCATTTGCGGAGACCTCGTCGTTCATGATCATGGCGTTTCAACTGGCAGGCTCGCGTTGAGATCAGATGATGGTGCTGAGGTTAATCTCGCAGTGCTTTTCCATGATCTCGAACAAGATCTTCACCTCTCGCTCATCGCTCAGAGCGTGGAGGAGGAAGTCATCAAGAATGAGGAGCCCAGCACCGCATATCTTCTTCAGTCGTTTCTGGTACTTCATGTAGTCAAAGCGGAAGTGAGCCCCTGATGTACTCCCAATTCTGCTATTACATCCAGCAGGACGAACAGCGTCGCCGTGCTGCAATGTGCCTTGGCTTTGACCTATACTTCGTCTCCCAGCTGTGTAAATGAAAAAAACAGCCAGCTGGCTTTCTTTTTTGACGCTTTAAATGAAGGAAGGAAAGGCACCAAAACAAGCCGAACCAGAAATGGGTTACCGATGTGACCGAATTCTCCTTGTTTGGCGAAAAGCTGTACTTGTCTCTAATCCTTGACCTGTGCAGCGAGGACCTAGTTAGCTACACGATCTCGGATCGGCCGGTACTGAGTATGGTTACTTCCATGTTGGAGAAAGCGTTCGTGACAATCCCGGATAACACAGGGCTGATTCTCCATTCCGACCAGGGCTGGCAATATCAGCACAAACAGTACCAACGGATGTTGGGATCTAAAGGCGTCCACCAGAGCGTGAGCCGCAAAGGAAGCTGCCTGGATAATGCTGTCATGGAAAACTTCTTTGGTCTGCTCAAAACAGAGCTGCTGTACTTACAGGACTTCGATTCCCTGGATCACTTCAAGGCAGAGCTCATCGACTACCTTGACTACTACAACAACCACAGGATCAAGCTAAAACTAAAGGGCCTGACCCCTGCTCAACACAGACGCCAGACCCTTCAGGCCGCTTAATAAATATTTTTGTCCAACTTTTGGGGTTCACTTCACAAACGCTGGCTGTTCATTCCTTAATAATCAGATATGCAATAAGAAACCGGCGGCGACTGGGGTGTCGCTGCCGGTTCTTATAAGAGAGAAAAGAGAGAGAAAAGAAAGAAAAAAGGAGGTTCTCGTATATCGTAGCTAGGAGGTATCTTCCTCATGTCTACACTGATATCCTACAATGGAATTATGAAGAATCCGTGGGAATGAAATAAAGAATATGTGAATATTATTTCCGAATTGTAAATTGCTCTTGCAATGATCTAATGGTCGTATTTCGAGTTGTCAAAACAGAAAGCAGAAGAAGAACTGGACCGACTATCCAATACACTGTTCCCAGGTCGCTCGTAGTCCCATAGATATCCAGGATGCCTCGGTACAGACAACCTACCGTGAGGACAGCAATCCCGGCATTCCAGAGCTGGCGAGCGGAGGGATCAGGACTGATTGGCCTTGCCAGAGTGGTGTTTACAGCCCACGGCAGAACACCCAATATCAAGGGTACAGCGAAGGCAAAGACCATGAATCCGGACCAAACTCCAAAGCTAAATCGCTCATATACTAGGGAAAACAATGCTATTATGCAGGTCACAAGCGCATAGTTTCTGGCATGTCGAGCGGAAATGAGACGGGAAGATTCGTTATCCGACGTATACAATGTCGCTCACACTCCTCTCCTTAATGGAGTTTCCTCCGGTAGTTGGGTTATTCACAACCTGGCCCTGGAAGACCATAGTGGAGGATCCACCGCCGTCCAGGTTGTAGGCAGTCTCAACCCCAAGGCTTTCCATGAAATCTGCCAATTGGCGGAGAGTCAGGCCCTCGCTTTCATCGGTCCGTCCGTCGCTGACGAGCAGAACATAGTGGCCCTCATCAATCATGCCGATGGCTGTACGGGGATTGCTTGCCATTGCCTTGCCAACTTCTTCATCCTCTGTCACCGCTACCTGTCCATCCTCTACCAGAGCAGGACCAAACGAAAAGACTTGGACTGCACCCTGGTCGAGAAGTTCCTGTGCTGTGACCTCATCCTCGTTGATGATGGAGAAGGATCCATCGGACCAGATTACAAGATCCTCATTGCCAGAGGAAGTATCTCGATACAAAACACCATTTCGAATTACATAGCCGCTGTTTCTGGCCCCGTAGAAGTCGCCGTTGATGGCAAGGACAGCATCATTGTTCTCAGCGATACTTGATGTCGCGTCGGTGACATTGCGTCCATAAGTATCTCCGGCGAGAGCAGTTTTCAAAGCATCAGGATTATCTGTAAGAACGTCGGCAACGTAGACTGTCGTGTCATTTACCCGGTATTCGCTCATGGTTATCGTTAGTCCATCAGCGGAGTAGGTGCTACCGGTTTCCGTGTTGGATACATCTGCACTGTCGGTTTCTGTTGAATCCACGCTGGAAGATTCTTTCTTCTGTTTCCGATGATGCTTGCCGCTACTGCTGGAATCTTCTTGATTAGACTCATTTCCGTCTATCTCACCAGACTCACTTTCGGCTATCTCATCGGTCTCTACATCGTCCTGCGTGAGAGATTCCTGAACAACTACATTCGCGCTGGCGTCCGTCCTGGAGTCCGTTACCTCACTGTAGCTATGAGGAATCACGAATGTATCCAGGAGGGCAAAAGCTGTGAATATGCTCAGTAGCATGGAAAAGAATGCGGGAAATCCCTTACGGCTCCAAAACTTTTTCATAGCGAATACAACTCCCTTCTGCCTCTGTGGGCTTTTTCCTGAAAATGACCTTCTTCTGAACGGTAAAGCTGCATACAAAGAGCGTGATCTCCGTGAGCAGTTTGGCGAGATATGGGTTGAAACCCAGAGTCGTGAGACCAAAAAGAATCGTGGAATTGGCCACTAAGATTCCCGCAGCCAGAGCGAAATACTGAGCCACGCTCTTCCAAAATGGGCCCTTGTCTTTGAATACCAGCCAGCGATTCACGGAGAAATTGACACCTGCACTGACAAACCGGGCGGCGATATTCGCAAATAAAGTCCAGCCCGTAAAGAAGGCCAATACGGAAAACAGCAGGTAATCCACTGAGAATCCGAGCAGAGAAGAAGCAGAAAACTTCAAGATGTCCTTGTAAATGCGCCAAGAATCTCGGATAGTATCGAAGTGTGAGCTCTTGTTTCCATCCAGGTAGATGGTCTGTATCGGTACTTCCAGAATCGGCACATCCTCATCTGCAAGGTGGAGCAAGACATTCATTTCATACTCATATCGATCACCAGGCACGGCAAGCAGGACAGGGACTAGACGATTGGAGAATGCACGAAGACCCGTTTGGGTGTCATACACTTTGGTTCGGGCAGCGGCACGATAAACAAGCCTGGTAATACAGTTTCCGAGCCGGCTGCGGAGAGGACAACCTTCTCCCTGTCGACGACTGCCTAGGACAAGAGCACCTTGATCTTCTCCAGCAGCGTTCGCTACGTTCAAAGCATCGGAAACAGCGTGCTGTCCATCGGCATCCAGGGTTACAACGGTATAGGGCCCAGGGACGTTATCACGGAGCCATGCCAGGCCGGTTTTCAATGCCGCTCCCTTACCTCGGTTGGTTTCATGCCGAAGAACGGTTGCTTGCTCGGCACAGACATCGAACAGAGACTTATAATCAGAGCCGCTGCCGTCATCCACTACGATCACACGCAGCCCTTGCTTGTCTAGATCCCGGACCAGACCGGCCAAAGTATTGTCTGGCTGATAGGCGGGGATGAGGGCGTAGATTCTTTTGCGTTCCATTGGGTACACTCCTTTCCTAGAAGCTATGGTCAAAGAATACTCGTCCTTCCTTGAATCAAACTGGAAGGAATTGTATCGAAATTGTGAAAAAACAGCGGAGCAAGTCGCTCTACTGGCTTTTTCTTATTCTTTTTGCGCCAACAGCCACTTCCAGCTATCCCGCAACATCCAAAGGAGCTCCCTGTCCTCAAAGCCATATAGTCCACAAGAAATGAAGGGATGGACTTCCAGCAGATACATCTCTCCATTCTCCAATACTGCAAAATCCAATGTTCCCGCTGTTGGCTGGTCATTCTAGTCTCTCAGAATCTACTCGACTTTCCTTCTGTCTGGGATTGTCCATCCAGAGAGTAAGCTTCCGGAGGATACGGATCACAATAACGCTTATATCGAATCAACTGTAACTCAGTGGATGTCCTTCTGCTCTTTCATAATGTCCCACAGGATCGGATCGACCTTGTTGTGCAGGACACCCTTCTGGATGCGATAAAGGGAGAACTCGGCTTTCTTCACCAGCTCCTCCGCAGCGGCCACATCAGTATCTGTCACGTTGTGCAGCACTTCCTTCTGAAATAAGCTATCGTTGATCTCTCATTTTTTATTGTCGCTTCCTTGTATCTGACACTGTTCTCGAGAGCCTCTAAAAAGAAAGACCTTGTGAATAGTTGTCATCACTACGTCCTTAAAAAATTGCTCGGGAAATTTTTTGTGAAATAGTAGTCCCTGGAACTCGGCATGCAAATTCGATGTTTTGGTATTCACTGGACACTGTACCACAAGGCTTTTCTCAAAAATTTGCTCGAACAAAAACCTTCAAATTTGGAATTACAGAAAATTGCTCGAGCAATTTTCCTTTTATAAGGAATTCTGTTTGAGCAATTTTTTGTTATCGTCACATTTTCCAGCGAGAATTGGCGTCAACTAGTTTGCTCGAGTAATCAATTATGATACGCTTCTCTAAGAAACTCTTTCACTTCCTGGTTCATGTAAGCGAATTGAATTATGAAAGGACACAACTCATCTTTTAGGCTCAGACGATGTAATTCACTTCGACTGAGTCAAAACAGCGAACGCTATTTCACACCAAAATGCTCTTCCCAAGAAAGTTGATTTGTAAACTCCTTTGTAAGAAAATCCAATTCTCTCTGCTCCAAAATAATCATTAGTAACAACTATTCTTTGCGTAATATTATTTTTTCCAATTCTTTTTCATATTTAATTTTCAAAAAAGTGATACCGCTTTTCTGGATTGTATACAATTTTCTGATGATGAAGCCTGTTCTTTCTCTCAATTTTACACAAGGGAAAAATGAGTCCAGTATCAACCACTATGTTCTGCGTGCCGAATATAATTGCAACGAATTAATCAATTTATCAGCAGAAAAATCAAAAAACCACACCCTCGTCTTTTGGGGTGTGGTCAATTATTATTAGTAAGGAAGGTTATCGAAGAGATTGAACCCCGAGTCATCTGTCACTGAAAGACTATTACTTTTGTCAGGAACCGGTTTGTCATCCCAACTGCAAAAGTCATCTTCAGTACAAAGCAAAGCGGTGTGAAGCTCATCAATTACGATATCAGCTGCGTCAGATGCGTCCTCGTAATCAGAAACATAGACAGTAACAATCAAACGGTTCCTGTATTCTTCGCCACAGTACGGGGCAGGAATAACGACTGAAAATTTAACTAACTCAAAACAACCATCATCGTTTTCAAACTGTAATGCAGCGGTTAGAACAGCACCGGTTGCGTTGTCCCGATATGTCTCCAGCAACCGTCCCCAAGAACCAATAGTCTTTCGCTTTCCATAAATGAGGGCACAAGTATCATCCAAACTGCGACACTTTTTTGATACGTAGTCAACGATACTCAACTCTGCACCGATAAATTCGGCGCAAGCAGTTAACGAGGTATACAGAATCTGAAGATTCTTCTCATCATCGCAATCACAAAAATTAAATGAGAATGAAAAGTACTTGGGCTCTTCCTGAGGG
>CADCPK010000044.1 GCA_902803215.1 uncultured Lachnospiraceae bacterium | reverse complement strand
TGCAGCCTGAATGGCCGCTCTCATAGATTCGCTGTCGGCTCCTCCCATCCTGCATGCTTCGCCTATTTCTTCCGAAATGCGTGCAGCACGGTCGCCGATACTGTCCAGCAGAAGCGCCGAAGAGCGCAATCTGCCGATATTCACCGTAAAATCTGACATAATCTTCTCCTGTACACTTCAGAAGTATCCATATCTTTTTTACGGTGCTCATAAAAAATCTGCTCTCTCTATGATCCGATTATAATATCGTATCACAAAGAGAGCAAGAAAATTTCATCGACAAATTCCGCCATTCCCTGTCTTCACTGCAGCAATTTGTCGTAAACCTCCGGAAAGCAATCGAACGTGGCAAAATAGTCCTTGGCCGTCTCCGCCCTGCGGATCAGCTTATAAGACCCGTCCTCGCACAGCAGGATCTCCGCCGATTTCAGTTTTCCGTTGTAGTTGTATCCCATCGAAAAGCCATGCGCTCCGGTATCATGGATGACAAGAATGTCCCCCATGTCCACCTTCGGAAGATACCTGTCGATGGCAAACTTATCATTATTCTCGCACAGCGATCCTGTGACATCATAAAGATGATCACCCGGCTCATGCTCTTTTCCCATAACCGTAATATGATGGTACGCGCCGTACATCGCAGGACGCATCAGGTTGACCGCGCACGCATCTACTCCGATATACTCTTTATGCGTATGCTTTTCATGGATCGCCTTTGTCACCAGACAGCCGTACGGTCCCATCATAAAACGTCCGAGTTCCGTATAGATCGCCACATCTCCCATACCGGCCGGAACCATAACCTCTTCGAAGACTTTGCGTACACCCTCACCGATGACCCTGATATCGTTCGGCTCCTGATCCGGGCTGTAAGGAATCCCGATACCGCCCGAAAGATTGACAAAAGAGATATGTGCTCCCGTCTCCTTCTGCAGCTTCACCGCCAGCTCAAACATCACTTTCGCCAGCATCGGATAATACTCGTTCGTCACCGTGTTGCTGGCAAGAAATGCATGGATACCGAAATTTTTGGCTCCCTTCTGCTTCAGAATACGGAACGCCTCAAAGATCTGATCCGTCGTCATTCCGTATTTCGCATCTCCCGGGTTGTCCATGATATCGTTGCTGATCTTGAACAGTCCGCCCGGATTATACCTGCAGCTGATCGTCTCGGGAATATACCCCACTGCTTTCTCTACAAAAGGAATATGAGTGATATCGTCCAGATTGATGATACCGCCGATCTCGTGGCAATAGCAGAATTCCTCATCCGGGGTATCATTCGAGGAAAACATGATGTCTCCGTCGCTGCATCCGCAGGCTTTTGCCATCATAAGCTCCGTCATGGAGGAACAGTCGCACCCACAGCCGTAATCCTTTAAAATATCGATAAGAAAAGGATTGGGTGTTGCCTTTACCGCAAAAAATTCTTTAAAGCCCTTGTTCCAGGAAAAAGCTTCTTTTAAAGCAGCCGCATTCTCCCTGATCCCCTTCTCATCATACAGGTGAAAAGGAGTGGGAAACTCTCTTATGATCTCCTGCAGTTTTTCCTGTGTCACAAATGGTTTTTTCTTCATTGCGGGTCAATCCTTTCATCAATCAAGCCGGTTACTGTACATGTGTGTGTGTAAAAAGGTGGTCCTGACAATATTCATAGTTGCCATTACATTTGGAGCAGAAACGGAATTCCAGGTCGGGAGAATCCAGCTCTGTTCTTCCGCAGATCGCACATTTATGTTTACTGATCTGCCCGTTATTCCCCTGCGCTCGTCCCTGCGGCTCCATGGCCCTGTAGAACTCTCTCCTGCGTTTTACTTCTTTTGGCCTGTATCTGCTGAGGTCCTTTGTGGCAAGATAGAAAAGGCCAAAGTTGATGAGCGATGCTACGATCGGGATGATCATAAACCAGAATCCGATACGCAGATAATTGATGATGGTATATAGCATGATCGCCAGATAGACGATAGCCATCCACTTCATTTTTATCGGTATCACAAACCACAGAAGGATCTGCATGTCCGGATACAGCATGGCAAACGCGAGGAACACCGAAAGGGCTATGTAATAGGTGGTAAAAATAAAGCCCGACAGGCTGTCATACGCACCGCCGCCGATAAAATGCAGGATGAATGCTCCTATGATCGTAAGGATGATTCCTCCGAATATATACAGGTTATAGCGGAAGGTACCGATCGCTCTCTCCAGATGATTTCCCAGAGGATAGTAAAAGAAGGCTATCGAGATCACAAACAGCAAAAAATTTCCGGTACTCGGCGGATAAATGATCCATGTGACAAGTCTCCAGATCTGCCCGCGAAGGATCAGTGAAACGTTCAGGCTCAGGTAGGAAAGTATTCCCATCTGAAAGCTTGTATCAATGTAATAGAGGATATATCCCACGACATAGCACGCGATCATGTACATTGTCAGATTGGGGATCCCATATTTTCCGTAACGGCGTTCCAGATTATCGATAAAATTTCTCATTCCGTGTTCAGCGAACTCCTTTCTTAGTTATAGGTAACCGGTAAACCGCTGCGCTGTCTGCCGCTAACCGATAATCCACTTCGGGGGGCTATCGGTTATTACCAAGAATTCCTAAACATTATAAGTATTCGCGGCTGCTTTGTCAATTCAAAGGTTTTTATTCCTTTAATTTGTTAAAGTGATGTGTTATAATATTCGGAAATGATCCGAACAGACTGTGAGGTAACGTATATGAACAAATCCACTTTCGGTAATCTGTTTTCTGTCACCACCTGGGGCGAATCCCACGGGCCTGCCATAGGCGCGGTCGTGGACGGATGTCCTGCGGGGCTTCCCCTCTCCTCCGAAGATATTCAGATCTTTCTGGACCGCAGAAAGCCCGGGCAGAGCCGTTTTACCACAGCCCGAAAAGAAGATGACGCTGTAGAGATCCTTTCCGGCGTATTCGAGGGAAAGACCACGGGCACTCCCATCTCGCTGATGATCAGAAATAAAGATCAGAGATCCCGCGATTACGGCAATATCGCATACTGCTATCGCCCCGGACACGCGGATTTTACCTTTGACCAAAAATACGGTTTCCGTGACTACCGCGGCGGCGGACGCTCTTCGGCGCGGGAGACTGCGGCAAGAGTCGCCGCAGGGGCGATCGCGGCAAAGCTTCTTAAAGAAATCGGCGTCTCTTTCTGCACATACACCAAAAGCATAGGACCTGTCACCGTGTCATCTTTCGATCCTGATGAGATCGGGCGCAATCCCCTTTGCATGCCGGACCATGAAGCTGCGGAAAAAGCCTCAGCATATCTCGATGAATGTATCAAAAACAAAGACAGCGCCGGCGGGGTCATCGAATGCATCGTAAAGAATGTTCCCGCAGGCCTGGGCGAGCCGGTCTTTGGCAAGCTGGACGCTTCTCTC
>CADCPK010000043.1 GCA_902803215.1 uncultured Lachnospiraceae bacterium | reverse complement strand
TGCCAAGATGTGTGCCGCATTGAAGCACCGTATTCATGAGAAGATGCCGTTCTTTGATGAGAATGCGCTGGATGCTGCACGGTTCATTTACGGCTCTGGTGCAGAAGATGTCCTCTGGCATGAAGGGGAGACAACCATTGATCAGGTGCTTTCTCCGAAGAAAGAGTCGATCCCGCAGGGCCAGCGCAACAGTACCTTGTCCCGCTTTGCAGGGAAGGTGGTAAAGAGATATGGCCCAAGCGACCGGGCACATGAGATCTTCCTGGAGCAGGCTGCAAGGTGCGATCCGCCGCTTTCGGAGGAGGAGCTTGCAAAGATCTGGGCGAGCGCCTGCCGGTTTGCAAAGAAAGTCCAAAGTCAGGAAGGCTACATTCCGCCAGAAGAATACGAGTTTGATCGTGGATCATTAAAGCCAGATGACTATTCCGATATCGGGCAGGCAAAGGTGCTCTGCCGGGAGTATGGAGATGAGCTTAAGTATTCCGCAGCAACAGACTATATTCGCTACGACGGGATGTGCTGGGTGGAATCCAAGCAGCGAGCGGTGGGCGCCATGGAGGAATTCCTGGATCTACAGCTGGAAGATGCAAAAGATGAGGTGACCAGGACCTTCCGTGATCTGATGTCTCAGGGGGTAGATGAGAGGGATATCCGTTCCGGCGGCAAGGCTCTCGAAAAGAAGATCGAAGGAAGCCAGATGAAAGCCTATCTCGCCTACATGAGTGCACTTGCATATAAGGCGTTTGTCATGAAGCGCCGGGATATGAAATACGTCACATCAGCACTGGCAGCGGCAAAGCCGATGCTGGAGATCGCACCGTCCGATTTGGATGCGGATCCCTATCTTCTGAACTGCCCTGACGGAACCTACGATCTGCGCCAGGGGCTTGTCGGTAGAAAGAACCATGACGCAGCTGATCTCATCACGAAAATCACAGCCTTCGCACCTGGCGATGAAGGAAAGGAGCTGTGGCTGGATTCCTTAGACATCACTTTCCAGGGCGATGCAGAGCTCATCGAGTACGTCCACCAGATCGCAGGGATCGGTGCCGTAGGAATGGTAAACCTCGAAGCCATGATCATCTCTTATGGAGATGGGTCAAACGGGAAGTCCACGTTCTGGAATTCCATTGCAGGAGCCCTGGGTACCTACAGCGGAAACATCTCTGCAGATACTTTGACGGTGGGTTGCAAGAGGAATGTGAAGCCGGAGCTGGCGGAAGCGAAAGGAAAACGCCTTTTGATTGCAGCCGAAATGGAAGAGGGCATGCGCCTGAACACATCTACCGTCAAGCAGCTATGTTCCACAGACGAGATCTTTGCCGAAAAGAAGTACAAGGATCCGTTCTCTTTCATCCCAAGCCACACGCTGGTCCTCTACACGAACCATCTGCCGAGGGTAGGCGCGATGGACTCTGGCATTTGGCGCCGCCTGATCGTCATCCCGTTTAATGCCCGGATCACCGGTAGCAGCGACAAGAAGAACTATGGTGAGTATCTCCTGAAGAACGCCGGCACGTATATCGTCTCCTGGATCATCGAAGGGGCGAGGAAGGCTATCGCAGCAGATTTTAAGATTCCACTGCCAAGAGTCGTGCGGGATGCGATTGAAAGTTACCGCAAGGACAACGACTGGCTGGGACATTTTACAGAGGAATGCTGTGAGATAGATCCGTCTTATCAGGAGCGGTCCGGAGAGATCTATCAGGCCTACCGAGCGTACTGCAGCCGGACCGGCGAATATGTCCGAAGCACCACAGATTTTTATAACGCACTGGAATCGATTGGCATTGAGCGTAAAAAACGCCGGGAGGGGATCATACTCCTTGGAATCCGTCTAAGCGTTGAAAATACTGAGGATATACCGTTTTGACAGGAGAAAAGGTGCAGGTCGGTGCAGGTCGTTATATAAAACCCCCTTTAGGGCAGTTTTTTACCAAAAAATTCCTCTAAGAAGAGTTTTGGAAATGACATGCACCGACCTGCACACCTGGGAAAGGGACTGCAATATGTTGGAAAAGGAAATTGAGAAAAAGCTGGTCCATGCGGTTCAAATGATGGACGGTATGGCAGTCAAGTTCGTCTCACCTGGATTTGATGGAATGCCAGACCGGATCGTCCTCCTTCCTGGAGCTCACATGGCTTTTGTGGAATTGAAACGTCCCGGTGAAAAGCCGAGGCCACTGCAGCGGGCAAGGCATAAGAAATTGAGGTCTTTGGGATTCAAGGTGTATGTGCTGGATCGAGAGGAAGATATCGGAGGAATCATTGATGAAATACAAACCCTATGAATATCAGAAATATGCCACCCGCTTCATTGAAGAGAAACCGGAGGCCGCCATCTTTTTAGATATGGGCCTTGGCAAAACGAGCATCACGCTTACAGCCATCAGTCACCTGATGTTTGATCGCTTCGATGTGCACCGAGTATTAGTCATCGCGCCAATCCGAGTCGCGAAGTTCTCCTGGCCAGATGAGCTGCAGAAGTGGGATCACCTCAAGGACCTCACCTATGCCGTTGCGGTGGGGACGCCGAAGCAGAGAATGGCTGCACTTGCTGCCGGAGCCGATATCACCATTATCAATCGTGAGAATGTCCAGTGGCTGATTGAGAAAAGCGGATACCAATGGGATTTCGATATGGTGGTTGTTGATGAGCTGTCGTCCTTCAAGAATCCCCAGGCAAAAAGGTTTCGGTCGCTGCTGAAGGTGAGAGGAAGGATCAAACGGATTGTCGGCCTAACCGGAACGCCGTCCTCCAATGGCCTGATGGACCTGTGGGCACCATTTCGGCTGCTGGATAAGGGAGAACGGCTGGAGCGATTTATCGGGCGCTACCGAGCAAAGTACTTTGAGCCGGACCGCATGAACGGTCAGATCGTCTACTCTTATCGGCCGCTTCCAGGAGCAGACCAGAAGATCTATGAAAGGATCTCCGATATCACGATATCGATGAAAGCAAAAGATAGGATCCCGATGCCAGCGTTTATATCTACGGAATATCCGGTGAGTCTTTCAGAAGCTGAGGCAGAGGAGTATCGCCGTATGGCAGAAGAGTTTGTCCTGCAGCTTCCGGAGAAAGAGATCACAGCAGCTAATGCCGGCGTTCTGTCTGGAAAGCTCCTGCAGATGGCGAACGGTGCCATTTACGACGATGTAGGGGACGTAGAGCGATTGCATGACCGAAAGCTGGATGCGCTGGAGGACATCATCGAATCGGCAAACGGAAAACCGATCCTGATCGCCTACTGGTATCAGCATGATCGTGACCGGATCGAGCAGCGGCTGGCAGACCTGGATCTTTCCTGGGACCGGCTTGATAAGGACGACGCAATCCGCAGATGGAATGATGGAAAGGCCCCCATTGGCCTAAT
>CADCPK010000042.1 GCA_902803215.1 uncultured Lachnospiraceae bacterium | reverse complement strand
GCTGTTTGGATAGGAGGCAGTCGGTTATGGACAATGCAACGGCTAAAGTGAGCTGCTTTGCAAGGGCATACCACTTTGAGAATAATAATACACACATTTTTGCTGATAGTATGGCGGCAAGACTGCTGGGAGATGATTTCGATCATATTGCGGAAAGCATGATGCAGGGAATCGTTTTTTTCCTTCCGGGATTTGAAGGAACTAAGGAAGAAGGACTCAGGCTTATTGTTGATAAGCAGTTATCTCCATCTGTGCTTGGAAGAAGTGCATATTGTGAGAGAAAGATTCTGGATGAGATTGCTACAGGGTGCAGCCAGTATCTTATCTTCGCTGATTATAACAAAAATACGCCGGAGCATCCGATGGCTGCGCCTGTAGGAGTGGATTATGTGTTTGCTGTGAGGGAGTAGGGGTACTATGTGAAGGGTGAGGATGTGGATGAGTTTGATAAAGGCTTTCCCTCCAAAGAAAAACTGAAGCTACCGGGACAGATATTCGGATAAGCGTTAGCAATGATGGTGACCGCTGATGGAACTTTTCAGTCTGTCAGCGGTCTTTTTTATTGGCAAAAAAGTATCACTGCTATAATAAACACGACATACAGTTGTCGTGTTGGATTTGATATGATACATACGGAGCGTGAGAGGAATGAAGAGATAGACAGGCTGATCGGGATACTGTCCGTGCTGCTGCAGGAAGAGAAAACTACGGCACCGGAACTGGCGGAACGGTTTGAGGTATCGAGAAGGACAGTCAATCGTGATATCGAGGATCTCTGCAAAGCGGGGATCCCCATAAGAACAGCGCAGGGAAACAGCGGATATCTGCCTGTATTTTTTATGTTTATGTTGCTGCATATAATGATTCACATGATCAGTATATTATAATCCACCGCATGAAGAGGCGGGGGACTCTAACTGAGTTGAAACAAGGCAGGAGAGCATGGAACGATCTGTAGAAAGTGGATCTTTGAGAAGGAAAAGAAAACAAAGGGAAAGCATGTGAATTTTGTAAAAGCAGTATGGCGAGGGGGTGGCAAAAGGAGTGGAGAGAAAATAAAAAAAGGTGCCACTCTTTTTTTGTACTTGTCAGTTTTTTATAATGTAAGTAAAACTATCAGGACTATTTTATGTGATGCGCTGAAGAGGCTTTTCATGCCTGTGTGTGGCAAGGACGTTAGTTGCATTCCTGGAAAAAAAGGGAATATTATATATACTTTTGGTTGTTTCAAATGTGCTTTTATACACTAATGATATGTATCGGGGATATATATGTTTTGACAGCTTTAGATCGGCTTAGTACCTGATGTCCCTTGGTGCTATAATCGGCATAATAGGTTCAGTCTGGGGGGATTTTCTGGTGAATGTACAGGCAGATGGAACTTGGTCGAAAACAGATCATCTCGAAGGCTCCATGACCGGAGAAGGTGTGGCATCCGATATAGATTTTGTTATGACGCTGTACAGTACACATGAGGATCTGCTCAGTATAGTGATGGAAGTCGGGATGACCATCGTGGATCCAGAATAGACTGGCAGTTTGGATGTGACCAGTCGTATGCAATGCACGTATGATTCAGCTATCCATTTTAACAACAAATAGGAGCGGTTATATGAAAGATGGATTTACCGGGTTACTGAATGATTATATCGATAAAGTTGGGGTTACCAACAATAACCTGATTCGGATGACAGGAATTGACAGGTCTACGTTCTATAAGATTTTGAGCGGAAAACGCCAGCCTACGGAAGAGCAGTTTAAGGCAATCATATGTGCACTCAGTCTTCCGCGGTTGGAAGAGGAAGCTCTGCGCAGGGAATACGTGAGAGAGACTCTGGGCGAGGAAGAATGGCAAAACCGCCAGACCATACGGAAGCTTCTGCATGTGCTTGCCGAGCCGGAGCTTGAGGTGCTCTGTCCGGTTGAGACAAGCCGTCCGGCGTCTGTGGATTTCCAGAATTATACTGCGCAGGGTCCGGATCCTGCAAATCAGATGATGCTGCGCTTTTTACAGGACGAATTCGGAAAGGAATATCCCAGGCTCAGTTTCTTCATGCCGGTCGACCGTGAACAGTTCTACAGTGTACTGAGAGATCAGTGTACCCTGCATGCAGGAAAGCAGATTCAGATCCGCCAGCTGATGCAGTTCCCTACAGGCAGTACCTTTTCAAAGTGCAGTATTCTGGAATATTTTGAACATCTGGTCTACCACCTGACAAGGGGTCCGTGGGATTATCAGGCCTATTTCTACTATGAGCGTGCACTGCTACCGACAGGCCTGGGAAATCTGTTCCCATACTATATTATTGCCGGCGGAAAGATTCTGATGCTGAATGCAGACTTTACACGATCCCTGCTTCTTAGGGAGCCGGAGATCGTCTCAATGTATGAGACAGCATTTGAGGAGGCGCTGGCCGCGTCGAAACCGATCCGGGAAACGATCGGATATGCAGAAATGCTGATGGCGCTGGAGATGCCGGGGAAAAAGATTTCTTTTGAATCAATCCCCTGTGCGGCTATGGTAGCCAAGAGCGATTATACCCGCAAGTACATAGCGGATGGTGCCTTCGGGGACTTCATCTGGAACCACTGCAAAAGGCTTCAGGAGGAGAACGAACTTCTGGTCTTTTCCACTATGGGCGGACTGGAGAGGTTTGCTCAGACAGGACAGGTCGAAGAAGT
>CADCPK010000041.1 GCA_902803215.1 uncultured Lachnospiraceae bacterium | reverse complement strand
TTCTCCCAGCTCTCCGCCGAGGATGATCTGCGTGTCGTAGAGAAGCAGTACTGTCTCGAGGGCGCGGGAGAGCCGTGCCAGGTAGCGATCCCAGCGTATCCCGGCTTCGACGTTTTCTGCAAGGACTTTGTCCATAAAATCCTTCAGGCTTTCATCCTTCTGCAGGATCGACTCCGCGGAGCACTCCGTCCCCAGACAGCCGTACCGGCCGCACCGGCAGAGTCGCCCCGCGCCGGTGATCTGCAGATGTTCGATCAATGTTCCATGGCCGTAACGTCCGGCGAGTATCCTGCGGTCCGTCACGACCGCCGCCCCCACGGTTTTCCCGAGGGACAGGTAAAGCATGTTGTCCATGTCCGGCGCGGCAAACATCTCGGAGGCCGCCGCCGCTCCCGTATCCCTGATGAGCGTGCACGGGACATGCAGCCATGCGGAAAAGCCTGCCGCCTTCATGCCGGCAAAACATGGCGGCTCAGCATAAACGACTTTTTCACCAAGCGGCGAGACCGGACACGGCACCGCTATGCCTGCACCGAGCACCTGCTCTTTTGCGATGCCGCAGGACATGACGGTGCGGTCAACCAGGCCGCTCACTTTTCTATAGTAGTTTTCGTCGGGTCCTTTTTCGGGGATACCGATCTGCTCCTCCGCTCGGTAAAGTCTGCCTCCGTACAGATTAAACAGGCATACGATAACGGATTTTTCCGAAAGAGCGACCCCTGCAGCTATCCGCAGGTTTTCTGTCACCGAATAGACATTCGCTTTTCTCCCTGCCTGATCCCCCTTCTCCGCCAGGCCGTTATGCCTGATCAGGCCGTCCTCAAGGAGGCTGTCCAGCTGCTTGATCACCGTGGGCCGGCTGAGGTCCAGATCCCTGCAGATCTCGTGCGCCGAAGCGGTCCGGTGATTATAGATATAGTGGTAGATCTGCATCCGGTTTGTCCGGCGGATCTGCCCGGGTGTTAACGTGCGGCTCATCTGGTCAGTTCGATCCTGTCAGCCCCTTCTGCAAAAGGTCCCGGAAGGATCTTTTCTCCTCTGTGGTTTCCAAAATAGTCTTTGTCGAAGGTGATCGGGGTTCCGTCGGGATTCTCGAACCTCTCCTCCGGCTCGAAAGCTTTGCCGAGGATGTCCGAGTGGATCATTCTGTCTTTAAAGTCCCCGATCAGATCGTAAATATTGGTGAGAAGGATGCATTTTCCGTCCTTTTCGATCAGGTCGGCAGCGGCTTCGGAACCATTGATCTGCAGACCGTTTTTCTCCTTTGCGTATCCTTTTGCACCGGACAGGTACACATTCCCTTCGATCCACACCGGCAGGTGTCCTTCATGCACGGGCTCCAGTTTTTTCATGTCCGCATTTTTGGTGAAATCGAACTGCGAGATCCATTCATCGTATGTCGGATATTCGTCCATGACAAAGGTTCCGACTTTGCGGTTTTCGATGTCTTCGCCGTCATCTGAATCATGCGGGATCACGATGTCATCCTCCGGCCATTTCTGCAGGAAGATGTTGTTGTAAAAACGGTCGTCGCCGTGCAGGATCGTCATAAAGCCCATCACTTCGGTCCTGTGCGGGATGTGATAAGGCGTGTATCTGGGTCCTGTACCCTCGCCCACGCAGGTGAGCGAGCCGCATATGAGGTTGTGCACCATAGCCACACCCTCGGTAGCCATCCTCAGGCTGACTTCGGACAGCAGAATGTTGTTGTCGATCAGTGTCGGGCCGTGGCCTACTTCCACAAAAATATCCTGTGACATCATTCCGCCCTGCAGGATCTTGGCGAAGGCAGGTTTCTGGTTATCGTGAAGAAGGTTCTGCGTGATGCGTGTTCCCTGTGCTTCCCAGTCACACCAGATGCCCATGGTGCAGTGATGGATATGGTTACGTCTCATGATAACGTCGATTGCGGCATGCAGCTTGATGCCCGCGATCTCGGCGCCGCCCAGCTCCATCATGTTGTTGATATGGTGGATGTGGTTGTCCTCGATGATGCTGAAGACTGCGCCCATACGGCCGATGATGCCGCCCTGTTCGCAGTGATGGATGTTATTGCGGCGGATGATGTGGCCGCCGATGTTTTCTTTCAGCCAGCCGTGATACTGGCCGCGGCACACGGCGTCGCGTTCCATCTGGGTCGGGCTCTTTACATGTTTTGTGGTGAAATAGTGGTCATTGTCGGGGTCGAGATATTTGCCGAGGCCGATACCCGAACATCTGCTGTTCGAGATCTCGCAGTCCTCGATGATCCAGCCTTTGCTCCAGTGCGGCCCGATCATCGCGTCCTGGAAAGCTGCGGGCGGAGCCCAGGTCGTTGCAGCTTTGCATACTTTGAATCCGCTCACGGTGATGTATCCGTGGCCGGTCTCCGACGGGAAGAAGCACTCTCGCCGCACGTTGATCTCCACGTTTTCTTCGTTGGGGTTTTTCCCCTGAAAGTTTGCGTAGATGACGGTCTCGTCCTTCTCTTCGTCCTGTTCTGTGTACCATTTATAGATGGATTCCTCCGGAACCCAGCTGCACTCGTACACTTCGCCGCGGATGCAGGCGTCGAGGGTCGATGTCTCGTAGAGAGCACGGTCGTTCAGGTATACGCAGCCGGTGTGTTTGTCGGGAGTGGCAAAATACCAGTCGCCGTAGACGAGGGTCGTGTAGGGATTGTAATTGCCGAAGAGGCTGTTGGCAATGCGGCATACCCACACGTTGTCGCGGTAATGCTCCCAGGAGGTGATCCTCTCTGCGCCGGTGATCACTGCGCCAAGGGGTTCTGTACTGCGGTATTCTATACGCGCGTCCTCGGTGCCGCCGCGTGAGGGATTTACGTATTCACGGTATACTCCGGGAGCCACAAGTACAATGTCTCCCGGGACCGCGGCTCTTGCAGCCTCGCTTATCGTTTTGTATGGCATCTGCGCTGTGCCGTTTCCGTCAAATCCTGCTGATGCGTTGACGTAAATGTTCATATTTGGCCTCCTTGCTGTACGTATATTTACTATCCTGTTCGGTGTGCTCTCTCAGGCAGTTTAACTTATATTCCTTAATATGAGTCAGTGATAACCGGCAATCTGTAGCGCTTCTTTTTTCGTTATCTGATTTGTCAAAGGTAGCCGGCAATCCGCTTCGCTACTTGCCGTTAAAGTCCCATCCTGCCGTGCATCACTTCACTTCTGCACTGTGATACGATTCTTGACAGCTGCTCGCATGGATTTCCGCCGCATACTCTGCAGAAATACTGAAAAATCGAAAATCCGCACACCGTATCATTACGCTCGTGTGCGAGGCACATGCGTTCGGGGTGCCACTGTACTCCGTAGATTTCTTTTTTCGTGTGCCGGAACGCTTCGGCTATTCCATCCTCGGGGCATCTGCCCACGATCTCGAGTCCCTCGCCGCATTTATCCACTGCCTGGTGATGTGCGCTGTTGTGAAAGAATTCCGTTCCGTAAAGTTCGGCGATCCAGCTGCCTTCTTCCGCATGGGAGCGGTGAACCTTGTCCCCGGTTTCTTTGGAATAAGTATGCCGCTCTTTCCACGCAATATCCTGAATCAGGGTTCCTCCGAAATACACATTAATCAATTGATATCCTCTGCATACGCCCAGAACAGGCCGCCCGATTTTTACAAAGTCGTCGAGGACGGCCAGCTGAAGCTCATCCAGTTCATCGGAAATGTACATGCTGCCTTTGTTTTCCTGTCCGTAGCGGGCGGGGTTTATGTCTCTTCCTCCGGGGAGTACAAGGCCGTCGAAGGAGGAGACGCGAAATTCTGAGTAGTCCAGGTACTCCTGCTGGTAGTTCTGTTCTATGTGCTCTGTCTGGACTGAGATCACCACCGGTTCCATACCGGCGGCTTTTACTGCGTTGACATAGTTGGTGACATCCTGGTTAATCTCAGGGATTGCTATTCTGGGAAGCTGCATTCTTTGTGCTCCTATCCACTATTTCTTTTTTATTATCCCTACAGTATACACCGGCAGACCGCCGGTTTTCCATCCTTTATTACAAGTCTATCATCGCTCGTTTCATGCAGATCCGTTCCGAATTCTCTGTTCATTTCTGAAATGTGTATATTTTTCAGTGTACGCATCTCCAGAAGCCTCGTATTTCCTCTGCAAAAATCCCGACATGCCACGACAACATGTCCCTTTCGGATCCCAAGGATCGTTTCATGAACCGGATATCCGAGAATCTGATATATATGGCTTCCCAGATATTCAGACAACGGAGTTTGTGCAAAAGGAGACAGTTTATCATTTTTATGCATTCCAATGGTTGCTTTTGGATATTTTGTGATCCATTCTTCTCCATCAATCAAAATGCCGTCTTTATCGCCGGCAGCTCCGCCATATGAACCATTTCTGTTACTGTAAGGACATTTCGTCAGATCATAGATTACCAATAGCCGTCCTCCTTTACGCAATTGGATATTTTAGAATAAGTTTGTCATGTGTCATTGTATCAATTGCTCCGTCTTTAAGAAAACGGTCTGCCATCATATACAGCATATCTGCGCACTCGAAAAACATCGGATCATGTTTCTCATCGTATTCCTCAAGTTCCTTAATGGTCAATCTTATAGGTCTGGGCAGATCACCGGTATTCAGAATAATGCTGTCGTCAATAAAATAATGCGCGTGTACCTCCGGCAGTGCATCACTAATCAGGTCAGACAGTCCGACTCCAAGTGCATTACAGATTTTTAACAGCGTATTGACACGGCATTCCTTAATATCAGCTGTTCCATTACATATACTGTTTAGTGTTGTATAAGGTACTCCGCTGTCCTTGGAAAGATGATAAACAGATGTTTTCCGGCTCTTTAAATATTCACGTAAATTCATTGTTGATACGCCTCTTCTCATCAATAAAAAATATCTCTGGTAACACTATATCACCGTTAACAGAGATAATCAATTGGCTGCCTGGACTTTGTCTCCCTTTCCTGTCAAACAATACTATTCAATACTTGACCGTAGACTACGCAGCTACTGCGTTCGCATTCACCCGTTCGATCGCGTTTCGAATACCCATCCAGACACTAAGATCTGTAAACACTTCCACCACGCTGCCCATAGCATTAAACGGAGCCTCCTGAAGAACAGAGAGATCTTTCATCATGCCGTTATGGACAATATATTCCACGATCTGATTCACAAAATAAATCTGTCTGCTGTCCAAACCGGTGTCATTCAGATATTCCGCGAAGGCTTCCTTCGCAGCATTCATATCCAGACCGACGATTTCCCGGACGAATTCGCCCAGGGGCTTATTGCCATATTCCGCTTCATAATCCTCTTTTGTGCCGACCTCGCTCCAGAGAATTTCCTCCAGAGTTTTCACATCGGTTTCGTTAAGAGGAATGTTATTCTTCAGTTTGTGGATCGCTATGTTGTCCTGATGCTGCCTGATGTAATACTCTGCTTTTGCCTTATAATTCTTGAGATCATCGTTTTCCAGCTCCGATTCTTTCCAGTCCATGGCCAGAATTTCATCATCAAAATCTGTATCATACCGGTACTTTTTCTTCGGCAGATATTTCATCAGTTCGCGAAGGTTTTCCCTGATATGTTCGAATTCATTTATCCCGGCATTTTCAACATAATCGGTATGAAGGATCTTATCGATCAATTCTGACTGTGCCATGATCTCAGGGATGTTCGCAACGCTTGCGATAGCTGACACTTTCGTGAACAGATCATGCCTCGCTCGTGTGTATTTTTTTCCGACCAGATATGCCAGCTCAATGCCGTACATCAGCGCATCAAACCGAAGAGCCGATGCGTCATCCGGCTCCGGCTCGATCAACGGAGCAAGTTCCTCCCGAACCACCAGCGTATCTTCATAGGTAAGCGCGTTATAATTGTCCTTGTTCGCATAAAGATCTACATACTTCAGATGCTGCCGGACCGCAAAGTTTTCCCTGTTGAGTTCCTGAACCTTTCCTGCCATATACTCTACAAGAGCTTCTCTGTATGCCTTCAGTCGCTTCTCCTGTTGGTATTGCAGATCTTGCAGCTTATAGGCAATCTGGAATTCCAGGTTGAAAATGGCTCCCTGAAGAGCGATCATATTCGCTGTCGGTTTTCCTTTGTTCATGCGGAAGAATTCAAAGTTTCCGCAGAAATCAAAAATGTAAAATTTATTCTTATCTTCCCCGTCGATGAGCCCCGGACAGAGCCTGGTCCCGCGGCCGATCATCTGCCAGAACTTCGCTTTACTCATGACCTTTTTGAAAAAGACCAGGTTCAAGATCTCCGGAACATCGATTCCGGTATCAAGCATATCCACAGAAATAGCGATCTGCGGTAACTTTTGCGGCTCCGAGAATTCATCGATCGCACTTTGTGCGTAGGTCATATAGTTGTCAATGACTTTCGCATAGCCATTCAAATGCGGATACTCTTTGTTAAAGACCTCCAGGATCTTTTCGGCATGATTATGATTTTTAGCAAAGATAATGGTCTTTCCGATCTTCGCGCCATAATCGATCTTCAATCCATGTTCCATCAGGATATTCAGGACCTCACGGATCGTATCCTCATTGAAGATCCATTCGTTCAGGGCAGAAGAAGCTATTTTCTCCGGAAGCTCTCCGTTTTCATTCTCAAAAGTATCTTCGTAGATCTGTTTGTCTTCCTCGGATAAGTCATCATATACTATGCCCTGCTCTATAAATTTCAACTGCGTTTCCACAGACATAAAATCGACCAGATATCCATCCTTAACCGCCTGCGCCAAATCATAGCCAAAGGTGGGAACTCCATTTTCAAGTTCGAAGATCTCGTAGGTGTTCTTGTCGATCTCATCCTTCGGTGTAGCTGTCAGGCCAACCAGCGGAGCATCAAAGTAATTGAAGATGTCTTTATATTTATTGTAGATAGACCGGTGTGCCTCGTCACAGATAATGAGGTCGAAATGTCCGCAGGTAAAAAGCTTACCCTGTTCATCCTCGACGGAATCTATGCAGTTCATCATGGTCTGATAGGTCGAGAACACGCAATGGGCCGTGTAATTATCCTTCTCCTCTACCAGATTAGTCACTGAGAGATCCGGAAGCATATTTACAAAGCTGCGCTTGGCCTGCGTAACCAGAGAATTTCTGTCCGCCAGAAACAGGACATCTCGAATCCAGCCCTGTTCCTGCAGGACTTTCACCAATGCAATGACAGTTCGCGTCTTACCGGATCCGGTTGCCATGACCAAAAGTGCCTTGCGACGGTTTTTCTTTCCAAAACTGTCACAGACAGCTTTGATCGCAGCCTCCTGATAATAACGCCCGGCGATTCTCTTATCTATAACAACATAAGAGAGGTCGGACCGCATTGCCTGAAGATTGAAAAGCTTTTCCAGATCACGCTTGGAATAGATGACAGCGCATCTGCGTTCCGGGTACAGATTATCCTGGATTCTGGTTTCAAATCCATTCGTCAGGAAGATTACCGGACGTCGACCGTACTTTTTCTCCAGAAGATCCGCATAAAGTTTTGCCTGCTGCCGACCTTTTGCCACGTCCACACAGGTTCTTTTTGCTTCGATCACGGCCAACGGCCTTCCGTCATCACCGTAAAGCACATAATCGGCATATCCAACTTCTGACTGATTCGGCATTCCCCGAAGTTCTACTTCATTGACCCAGTTTCTGCCTTCGATCCATCCGGCATCTTCCAACATGGAATCAATATAGAGTTTTCGAGTCTTATATTCGGATATATCCAACGGCTTCGGAACATAGGTCTGCTGCTGTTCCTCACGCCGCGCAGTAAGCTCCTCTTTCAGTGCCGCGTTTTCTTTGATCAGGGCTTCAAGATCAACCTCTGAAATAATCGGTTCAACAACTACCGGCTCCGGGTCTTTCACTTCGGAAAGAGTCGGATCGAATTTCCTCTCTGTATATTCATCACCATAGCAATAAGAGATGAAGTCCATAAATATGAACAGGTTTTCCAGGCAGAGGAGTGCCTGGTCTTTCGTTACCCTTCTGCCGGAGTGTGCCGCAGTATTTCCCTTCTTCCGGATGAAATCCATTCGAACCCAGAGACTGTCGTCCACAACATCACGAAATTCCTCTGTATTCATCAGGCTGACCAGCTTATCATCCCACGGCATGACCAAAGAACTGTCAACGGAATACATCCATTTGACGGCGAACTCCATTGCCCTCCTGCAATTGATGATCGATGCTGCTACATCTATCGGAAGGATTTTCTCCGCTGATATAGCGACATCGGCAAAGCTTTCGAATTTTACTTCTGTTTTTAAGAAATCAAAGTTGGTCATCTTGATTCCTCCTTTGTAAAGTAATTAAGCAATTTTGATTTGTCGACCTGCGCCACAAAAGCTGCATATTGTTTTTGCAGGCCAACTGGCGGAACAAGGATTTTGAAGCTCTGTACATCTCCTTGATTAATACTTGCCTGATTAACTGCTTTTTTAGCTCTATTGAGTATTTGCTTATAAATATCAATTTTCTATATTCCAAACAGCTTTCTTAATTCCGCAGTCTCTTTTTTCACCTTCCTATGGAGGTATCTTCTCCGTTCTGTCTACACATACACGGCTCAAATATTGCGACCCTGCGGAATGCTTCCGAATTATCAAACAATTCCCCGTGTACACAGGTTGACAGTACCTGTTTCAGGTTAGCCAATTGCTCAAAACCTGTTCTCCAGAATAACCTTCTTCTGTTTCTGTTGTA
>CADCPK010000040.1 GCA_902803215.1 uncultured Lachnospiraceae bacterium | reverse complement strand
GCCCCCAAAGAGTACGCCATGCTTCGGGTGCTTACACCGGATGCGGAAGAAGAGGACATTCGACTGTTTAGCGAAACAATAAAGAAGAGAAACGAAGCCAAATACCGAGAGTATATGGACGGAATATACCAGGTGAGCGTTTCTGCCAACAGGGAATTGTATGTTAAAATGATGAAGGAGGACAGGGGAATGTGCGACGCTTTAAAGGAATTGATGAAAGATGAGTTTATGGAGACAGAGGCAAGAGGAATCTCTATAGGAGAAGCAAGAGGAGAGGCAAGGGGAATCTCTATAGGAGAAATCAATGGAGCCATCAAAATCTATCATGAAGAAATGGGGCTCTCGCCGTCAGAAATCAAAAAGAAGATCATGGGACGTTTTAGCTTAGATAAAGAGAGTGCGGAAGAGTACATAACAAAAGCATTGAAGGTTGAAATAAGGGAAGAGGAGGAAGGAACTGATGAATGCAAGACAGGGGACGGTTCTCTGTCATGATAATGCATAAGAGAAAGGAACCGCTGAGTTTTGAGTTTGGGGACGTTTCTTAATGATTCATTTTGGCATGCATACAAAATGAGTGTAAGCGATTAATAATCATGCGTCCAACTTTGGGGACGTTTTCGGCGACTCATTTTGCATAAAAAAATGAGTCATTGAGAAACGTCCCCAATCACTCTTTTTCCCTCTTTTCTAATCGGCTCAGACATGTGCCCCGCTCTATGCCATAGCTGACGGGGTTTGTTAGAGTGGGATTTTCCCGGCAGAGAGGGCCGGCAATTAAAAACCCGTGAATAGTAACAAACATACAACAGATAATCGTCTGGTATCATTCACATATTGGAACTGTTGCTGCAATTATGGTATACTTATCCAAAAAGTTCGTATCTGTATACATGAGCAGCACACCGGCTGCCTGGGAGGAGTACCATGCAGAAACCTTACCGCTCGATTTTAAAAAGAATAGTGCTTTGGCCGCTGGGGATCATGCTCGTTCTTTCATCGGCCGTATTTGTGACTGCCATGCTGAACTATAACCAGACAAGGCAGAGAGAAGTCGAAAACCGCCTGAGCGTGATCAGGTCAGGCTATACACAGATGCAGGCGGTCATGAGCCAGGCAGAGCATGTTTTTGCCAGATATTTCTCGACACATGCCGGTTACGGCGTCCTTAAAAATGTCAAAGAAGGAGAGCAGAACACAAACTATTTTGAAGCTGTGGTCGACAGTATTCGCTTTCTGGAACCGGTGAAGGACGGAAACGAGTTTGTGGAAGGAATATTTCTGTGCTTTCCGGATATACCCAGTCTTAACTTTCGTGGCATCACCAGAAAAGACCTGCAGGATAAGATTTCCGAAAAAATAACAACAGGTGACATCCTCTGCAATCAATGGTGTTTGATGTCTGTCGGCGAAGAAGAGTATATTGTCTATGCCATGAAGCAGAAGAATGCATTCTGTGGGTGCTGGATGCACATGGATACTGCTTTGAAAGCAATGGGGCTGGATACGTCGGAGGACTGGAACGGAGAGCTGTACCTTGCTGACCGCTTCGGTGAAAACAGCCTTAAGGACGAAGCTCTGCATGAGATGATCGCAGAGACAGGAGACGAAGCATCTTCGTTCCGTATCAATCATGATAAATATAATAATTATGTAGTGAAAGATAACTCTCACAGCCTCTATATGGGCCTGCTTATTCCGGAGGGAAATCTTTTTGGACAGATGCCGCTTATGCACAGGATCGTTTTTCTCCTTGCGTTTTTGGGACTGGCTTCCACGATTGCCCTTGTGCTTTGGCTGAATACCCGCATTTCCAGACCGATCTTTCAGATCAAGGATGCCATGGAACGTTACGGAAACGGAGATGTGGAATATCGTCTGGAGGAGCGGAACGTGAAAACTGCGGACGAGTTCGACCTGCTCGGACACAGCCTCAACGAGATGATGGATAAAGTAAATGAGCTGGAGTATAATCTGTATGAAACCAGACTGAAAGAGCAGGAGACACAGCTGAAATATATCAGTCAGCAGATCCGCCCGCACTTTATTCTTAACGCTCTGAATGTGATCTACACATATAAAGAAGATGAATTCCCGCTGGTCAAAAAGATGGTCATGTACCTGGTCAACTACTTCCGCTACATCGTGAATCTGCGGGTGGATTTTGTGGAACTCTCGCAGGAATTCAGGCATGTGGAGAACTACCTGAATATTCAGAAGGAACGTACACAGAATAAGATCGAGTCGTTTGTCGAATGGGAACAGTCCGTCGGCGATGCGCTGATCCCGCCGCTGATCCTGCAGACCTTTGTGGAGAACAGTATCAAGTATGCCGTCAATGACAATAAGCTTTATGTCATTGTCCGTGCGCAGGAAGAAGAAGGAAAAGTCAAGATCCGCGTGTCAGATACCGGGCAGGGATTCCGGCAGGAGACACTGGATCGGATCGACAGGTTCCTGGAAACACGTGAAGATGACGGAAGCCTGGGTGTCGGGATCGTAAACGCTGTGGAGCGAATGGATATTCTTTATCACGGAGAAGTCACACTGCGGGTCGGAAACGCAGAAGGCGGGGGTGCGTATACAGAGATCATTCTTCCGCTTATGCGGCACACAACACAGGTTTTGGATTGACGGCATGCAGCAAGTCGGGCTGTCTGATGTCTGTGACCGAGAAACAACAGTACAGCTGCAGGTTATCGTTGACCGAAAAGAAGCAAAGCAGGCTGTCTGTTAAAGTTTATCAAAAGCAGAAAACAGGAGGGAACAAAAGTGTATCAGGCCCTGATCGTGGATGACGAGCCAAGGACGCGCGCTGCGCTGATCGAGGCGATCGACTGGCGCAAATGCAACGTCAAAAAAGTATTTGAGGCGTCCGATATTCGAGAGGCAAAACTGCTTCTGGAAGGAAATAAAATAGAGATCCTGATCTGCGACATCGAGATGCCGGGAGGCAGCGGGCAGACACTGGTGGACTGGGCCCGTGACATGAAGATGCTTCTGGGTGTCATCATGGTCACCTGTCACCCGGAGTTTTCCTACGTCCGAAAAGCGATCAGGCAAGGATGCTACGATTATATCCTCAAGCCGATCGACTATGAGGAGTTCCAAAGGGTGCTCCATGAGATGACCGGAAAAATGGAATTTCACCAGCAGAACAATGATTTTCTGAGAAACCCCAACGGGAGCGTCAACTGGGGAAATCTGGATTATATGGAAAATCCGGAAAGCAGCCGGGAAAAACAGTATCGGGAAGTCCGTCAGGTGTCAGAAAAAAGAAATGTCGAGCAGGAAGTCAAGCAATATGTAAGAGAACACCTTGCTGACGATCTGAATGTGACCGTGATCGCAGACCACATGCATTTTAATCCGCAGTACCTGGCCAGGGCGTTCAAGTCCGAGACAGGCATAGGAATATTGGAATATATCACCTCGGAGCGGACAGAAGCAGCCAAAAAACTGCTGGTGGAGACAAATATCCCCATCAAAGAGATCGCTTCCATGGTTGGGTATCAGGATTATGCCTATTTTACGAGGGTTTTCAAAAAAGAAACCGGCGTTTCTCCTAAACAGTACCGTAAATGATCGGATAGTCAAAGGTAACCGGCAATCCGCTTCGTTACTTGCCGGTAATCAATAGCCCACTCCGTGGTTAAAGTCCGTTTTGTCCAATTTTATATCCGATTTGTCCTTTTTTTGCAAAAAGTCTCGTTGCTATAATGACGTTGTAACCGATAAATAGTGTTTTTTCGGAGGGAACGTCATTATGGCAGCGAAGAAAAAAACAAATTTTAAGCGCTGGCTTCCCGTATTTCTCATGGGACTGCCGGGGTTTATATATCTGTTCATCAACAACTACATGCCTCTCTATGGTCTGATCATTGCCTTTAAAAAGTATGACTACTCAAAAGGCATCTTCGGAAGCGCCTGGGCCGGCCTCAGCAATTTCAAGTATCTGTTTGCCACCCGGGACGCATTTGTCATTACGAGGAACACCATTCTTTATAATCTCGGTTTTATCATTCTTGATACCGTGTTTGGAGTGGCGATCGCAATTTTCCTCAACGAAGTTCGCAAAAAAACAACCAAAAAGATATACCAGACATTCCTTCTGCTTCCTTATCTGATGTCGATGGTCGTGGTATCATACCTTGCTTATGCCTTCCTGGGCGACCGCACCGGTATCATCAACGGCTTTATCCAGTCGATCGGCGGTAAACCGATCTCGTTCTACATGGAACAAAAATACTGGCCGTTTATCCTGCTGTTCGTCTACGAATGGAGAATGATCGGCTACGGTTCGATCATCTATCTGGCAACGCTGGTGGGAATCGATGGATCGTTCTACGAAGCGGCCGAGCTGGACGGAGCGACCAAGTGGCAGCAGATCAAATTCATCACGCTGCCGCTCCTGAAATCCACCGTCATCATGTTGGTTACACTGGCTATGGGACGTATCTTCCGTTCCGACTTCGGTCTGTTCTACCAGGTGCCGAGAAATCAGGGCCTTCTGTACGGCGTGACAGACACCATCGACACTTATGTGTTCAGGGCATTGATGAAGAACGGAGACATCGGTCTTTCTTCCGCGGCTGCGTTCTATCAGTCCATTATCTG
>CADCPK010000039.1 GCA_902803215.1 uncultured Lachnospiraceae bacterium | reverse complement strand
GGGAAAGAAGTACCTTTCGCCGCGTTGCCTGAGCCGATATTCATGTAGGTGACAGGGCAAATGTCCAGAAAGGCCGCAAAATCCTCCGCGCCAAGGCTCATTTCCTGCTCCGCCACATGCTCTTTACCGAGCAGCTTCTCGGCCGCCGCGATAGCATAGCCGGTCAGCTTCTCATCGTTATAGACCACCTTCGCCGTGGTAATAAACTCCGTACGCACCGTACACCCGTAAGCCGAAGCAGCAGCTTCGGCCATTCTTTTTATTGCGGCCCTGTTGACTTCGCGCTGCGATTCCTCCAGCACTCTGATGCTGCCCTCAATATAAGTGTTTTCGGGAAGAATGTTAAAGGCAGTGCCGCTCTGAAAGATGCCGATGGTCATCACGGTCGGCTTGAGAGGGTCGCTCTCGCGGGTGATCACCGACTGCAGCATACTCACAAGCGAAGTCCCCGCCAGCAGTGCATCGGCCCCTTTCTGCGGCGTCGAACCGTGGCAGCCCTTCCCGGTGATCCATATTTTAAACTTGTCGTTGGCCGAGGACATGGCCCCCGCGCGGATGGTCACTTCGCCTGTCGGAAGCGAGCTTGCCACATGCAGCCCGAAAATGCCCTGCACGTCCGAGACCGCCCCGCTTTTTACCACGCTCTCCGCGCCCATGCCGTTTTCCTCGCCCGGCTGAAAGATCAGCTTTAACGTCGCGGGGATCTCTTTCTTGTGCTCATTCAGCCAGAGGGCCGCGCACAGAAGGGCAGCAGTGTGCCCGTCATGCCCGCACGCATGCATCAGGCCCGGGCATTTGGAATGATACGGCACGTGGTTCAGCTCATCCATCTCCAGAGCATCAATATCGCCCCGAAGCCCGATGACAGGCTTAGCCTTCGTCCCCTGAATGATGGCCACCGTCCCGGTAAGGCCCGCGGGGATCCAGCTGATTCCGTGAGAAGTCAGAAAATCCCGCACATACGCCGCCGTCTCAAACTCTTCCATGCTGGGCTCGGGATACTGATGCAGGTAACGCCTGATCTTCACCAATTGTTCTTTATAATCGATTGACAGTTCTGACAGCTTCATCCTTTAATACCATTCCTTACGTTATAGACCCACTCATCGTACGTCTCAAATATGTGTGTTTTGTTCTTCTGATAGATCCGGTTGAGCGCCTGAACGGCCTGCGGGTCGTCGTCCACCCTGAAGTCGATATAGGGAAACCCCTGCACTTTATCGACCCTGATGACCGCCGCCTGCTTACCGCGCCTGTCGCCGCCCACCCGGTCTGCTGCGAGAAGAGCGTTCATCAGCTTATCGGGAAGAGGGCCGTCCGTTGACAGAAACGCCTTTTCCATCGCATACAGAACATCTTCTCCGGTGAGAATGTTGCCCGCGATCGCATAGCCGTCGCCCCGAAGATGCAGCTTGACATCATCATTTCCATCCCCGGTGAAGGCAGCCGATTTTCCGCGGTAGTCCACTACGCTGATCTGGCGAAGATATTTGCCTTTATCCTCCGAGAGCGCCTGGTGGAGGGCAGTTTCCGCGGAAGCGCCTCTTTCCAGCCGCCCCATGATCTCTTCGCACAAAAACGGATTGACCCATCCCTGCGAGGCGATCACACCTCTGCCAAGACGGATAAAGGGGGAGAACGCCCCAAGTCCGGGAAAACGGGACGCCGCCGCGCCTCCCATACAGCCGGTTTCACGGCAAACTGCGATTATGGAATACGTATTGAGCTTCATATGCTATCCTTTCGGTCAAAGAGAGTCATACAGATGGCAGGCGACATGGTGGCCCGCCCCCCGATCCTTAAGCACGGGTGACACTGTACGGCATTTGTCTGTCGCATGCGGACACCGTTTGCAGAATACACAGCCTTCAGGCAGATCAATGGGACTCGGAACCTCCCCCTCCAGCCTCCGGCGCCGTTTGCCATGAGCCGGAACCGGAACGGGGATAGTCCCGATCAGTGCTTTTGTATAAGGATGCAGGGCATTTGTATAAAGTATATCACTTTCTGCGATTTCAACAATACGCCCCAGATACATGACCGCAATTCTCCGGCTTATGTACTGCACCGATGCCAGATTGTGCGAGATGAACATCATCGACATGCCAAGCTCTTCCTGCAGGTCCTTCATCAGGTTGAGGATCTGGGCCTGGATCGAAACATCCAGCGCCGAAACGGGCTCGTCCGCCACAATAAGCTCCGGATTGAGAAGAATAGCCCTTGCGATGCTGACCCTCTGGCGCTGACCGCCCGAAAACTCATGGGGATACCGCGCCTTAGCGTCCTTTGGAATGCCTGTGAGGTCCAGAATGCGGTCGATACGTTCTGTCCATTCGGCCTTGGGGACACCCGCCGCCGACAGCGGCTCTTCCAGAATGGAACCGATGGTCATCCGCGGGTTGAATGCCGCATAGGGGTCCTGAAAAATGATCTGAAAACGGCTCCGCATACGTCTTAGCGGCTCGCCTTTCATGGCAGTAATGTCCTCCCCGTTAAGCAGAATGGTGCCGCTTGTCGGCTCGGTGATCCGCATGATCAGTCTGCCGAGCGTCGATTTTCCGCACCCCGATTCGCCCACGATACCCAGCGTTTCGCCGCCCGCAATATCAAAGCTTACGTCGGAAACAGCCTTCAGCTTGTGTATGGGGTAGGGGAATTTTTTGTCCCGGATATCAAACTCTTTACAAAGATTCCGGCAGACCAGAATTTTATTTTCACTCATCGGCGATCCCTCCCAAACACGAAACAAAATGGCCGGGGGCGATCTCTCTGAGGGACGTCTGCCCACCGCAGGCTTCGCTCCGGTACGGGCATCGTTCTGCAAATTTGCATCCCGGAGTTTCCTCGTAAAGCTTAGGAGGCTGCCCGGGGATCGGAATCAGTCTTTCCTTGCTTCCTAAAGAGGGAATGCAGTGCAGAAGCCCCCTGGTGTACGGGTGTTTTGGGTGGTTAAAGAGGTCGTCGACGGAAGCCTTCTCGACGATCTCGCCCGCATACATTACTGCCACGGAATCACACACCTCGGCCACAACGCCCAGGTCGTGTGTGATGAGCAGAATGGAGATCCCGCGCCTTTCTCTAAGGTCCAAAAGAAGGTTAAGGATCTGCGCCTGAATCGTTACATCCAGGGCAGTGGTGGGCTCGTCTGCGATCAGTATCTCCGGCTCACACATGAGCGAAGAGGCGATGATGGCCCTTTGCCTCATACCGCCCGAAAACTGGAACGGATAGCTGTCAGCCCGCTCCTCGGCGGAAGGAATCCCCACCTCGGCAAGCTGCGCTATGGCTCTTTTCAGCGCCTGTTTTCGGGGAAGCTTCTGATGAATTTCCAGCACTTCTCCAACCTGTTTTCCAACCTTAATTACCGGGTTTAAAGAGGTCATCGGATCCTGAAAGATCATGGAGATGCGGTCGCCGCGGAGCTTCTGACGCTCCCTGTCAGACAGCGAAAGAAGGTCCTTTCCATGATATAGAATCTTGCCCTCCACCTGCTCATGCTTTTTATCTCCGATCATCCCCAGAATGGTGTTTGCGGTCACGGATTTTCCGCAGCCGGACTCCCCGACAATGCCCAGTATCTCACCCTGCTCAAGCGTAAAGTTGACTCCGCGCACGGCATGCATGACTCCCTGGCGGGTGCGAAAACTGACCTTAAGATCTTTTACTTCCAGGAGAGGAGCGCTAGTATTTGTATCTGTCATAATCGTCCCCTCCTTAATTTTCTACGTTGCGGAGACGCGGGTCCAGAACATCGCGCAGCCCGTCTCCCAGCACATTAAAACCAAGGACCGTAAGAGCGATGGCGATGCCGGGGAACACTCCGACCCACCAGGCCAGCTCTATCCAGGTCTTGCCATAGTTAAGCATCATTCCCCACGAGGGGACGTCAGGCTCCACGCCTATGCCAAGGAAGCTGAGGGCAGCCTCGGAAAGGATGGCAAAGGCAAGAGAGAGCGTCACCTGCACAATGACAGGGGACAGAATGTTCGGCAGAATATGCCTCACGATGATGACACGCTTTTTCACGCCCATGGTCGTAGCCGCTTCCACATAGAGCGAATCCTTGATCGTGAGGACTGCGCCGCGCGTGATCCTGGCAAAGATCGGTGTGTACACAATGCCGATCGCGATCATGATATTATTGAGACTTGCACCCAGGATCGACATGATGAGAAGCGCGAGCAGAACCTCGGGAAACGAGAACATGACCTCCAGAATACGGGAGATGACAATGTCCACGATGCCGCCGAAGAAGCCTGCGATCACACCCAGAAGAACCCCGGCAGCTGTCGCGATAGCGACCGAAACAAGGCTAACACGGAGCGAAATACGCGAACCGAAGATGATGCGCGAAAGGATATCCCGGCCCAGGTTATCGGTGCCGAAGGGGTGCGATTTGGTGGGCGCTGAGAGGATCGCGCTGTAGTCGTTGGCAAGAGGATCATAAGGCGCTATCAGCGGTGCAAAGATGGCCAGAATGACAAAAAACAGAAGAAAGGCACTGCCGATCATCGCCAGCTTATTATGAAAAAAGCGATAGAAAAAATCCTTCAATTGGCTGCACCTCCCATTAGTAACGGATCTGCGGGTTGACCACGCAGTACAGAAGATCGACGATCAGATTGATGAAGACGAACATGAGCGCGGCAAACAAAACCGTGCCCTGAAGCAGAAGATAATCCCTGTTGCTGATGGCCTGCAGCGCCAGCGATCCCATGCCCGGAAGCGAAAAGATCTGCTCGATAACCACCGAACCGCCAAGCAGTGAGCCCATCTGAAGACCCAGGATGGTGAGGACATTGACGAGCGTGTTCTTTACCGCGTGCTTCCATATCAGCGGGAATCCCGAGAGCCCCTTGGCTCTTGCCATCTTCATGTAATCCTGATCGATGACCTCGATCATCGCCGATCGCGAAGACCGCATAACGACGGCGCTCACGGCCATGCCGAGGGCGATCGCCGGCATGACGATGCAGCGCAGATTGCCCGGAATGCTCTCCGTCAGGGGGACAAATCCGCCTGTGGGAAACAGGTGCAGTCTGAGCGAGAAAAGGAGGATCATCATGGTGCCGAGCCAGAAATTGGGGATGGAAATGCCCAGAAGACCGATCACCGTGACGGCCGAATCGGGGAGCTTGTTTCGCTTGCAGGCAGCCCAAAAGCCCATCGGAATGCCGAACACAACGGCCATCAGGAGGCTGAGAAAAGTGAGTTCGAGGGTTACGGGAAGCCTTGATGCCAGCAGCTCCAGCACAGGCTTTCGGGAGATATAAGAGTAGCCAAAGTCTCCGCTCAGAATGCCGCGGAGCCAGATCAGATACTGTATGATGATTGGCTGATTCAGGCCATATTTTTCACGAAGAAGAGCCGCCGCCTCGTCCGTGTACTGCGTACCCAGAGTGATGGTGGCAAAGTCGCCGGGGATGAGCCGTACGGCAAAAAAGACAACAATAGAGATGCCGATCAGGACGGGGATCATGCCAAGAATGCGTTTACCGATATAGCGTAACAAGTGATTCTCCTCCCTCTTGGTAGACTTTAAGTCAAAGGCCGACGGTTCTTTCTTCAGTGTCAACAGCTTCTGAAGGAAGACCCATCGGCCTCAGACATGATCATCTATAATTATTACTCGAAATATACATCCTTCATGAAGATCGTAGCTGCGGTGGGATGCACGGTGTAGCCGTAAACGTTAGAACGCATGGCCACGGTAAAGCTGTTCATGTACAGGAAAGCCATCGGGGCGTCTTCCGCGATCAGCTTCTGCGCTTCTTTGTAGATCTCCTTGCGTTCGGTCTCGTCGATCGTAACACGTCCCTTCTCGAGCAGCTCGTCAACCTCAGGATTAGAGTAGTTCTGCTGGTTGTAAGCTCCGTCGGTGGTAAACAGGTTGTAGAGGTATTCGTCGATATCAACAAAGCCGGACCAGCCGACAACAGTCAGATCAAAATCGCCGGAATTGAGGCCGTCGAAGAACACGCCGGATTCCAGCGCCTGAATGTTGCATTCGATGCCGATCTCGGACAGCTGCTGTTTGATCATCGTAGCGGCATCCACCTGGTACTGCCAGTCGGAACCGACGGTGAAGTTGAGGGTGATAGAACCTTCTTCGACGCCTGCTTCCTCAAGGAGAGCTTTGGCTTTTTCGACATCTCTTTCTGTGTAGATCTCGTCGCCGCCGAAATATTCATGTGTCGGAGGAACGTCGGCCTCGGTGAGGACGGTCGCGTTGCCCATCTTGACAGCCATGTTGATGGCCTGTCTGTCGATCGCATACGCGATAGCCTGCCTTACGCGGACATCCTTGAGTGCTTCGGATTCACAGTTCATGCCTACATATTCCCAGAAGGTTCCGGGGATCGTCTCGAGGACGACGCCGTCGGCATTCTGCAGAACTGCCAGCTCTACGTCCATCGCGTCGATGATCATGTGGATCTCGCCGTTGCGGAGCGCTGCGGCTCTGGATGTCTCGTCGGCGATGGTGCGAAGCTCAAGTGTGTCGACCTGCGGCTTGCCATCTTCCCAGTACTCGTCGAAGGCTTCCATCTGTACGCTGGAGCCCACATTCCATTCTGTAAGTTTGAACGGGCCGGAGCCTGCATCGACGCTTGTCAGGTCGCCGTCGTTTTCTTCGGCGACAGCGTGGTCAACGATCGCATTGAGCGGGTTGGCCAGGTAGGTGAGGAAAGGAGCGTACTGTGATTCGAGGGTGATGACTACGGTGTAGTCATCGGGAGTTTCGATGCTTGCGATCTTATCGACCTGCGACGAACGGACGCCGCTGTCTTTGATGCGCTCAAGTGAGTATTTGACATCTTCGGAAGTCAGGTCGTTTCCGCTGTGGAATTTGACGCCTTCTTCCAGAGTGAAGGTATATTCCAGGCCATCATCGGAGACTTCATACGATTTGGCAAGGGAGGGCGCGTACTCACCGTAATTCTCTGTGTAGGTAAGAAGGCTGTTGTACAGGTTCTCGATGGCGATGCCTGCCGCCCGGTCTGTGACGGTGTGGGGGTCGAGCCCACTCGGGTCAGACTGGATGGCGACGATCAGGTCGTTCCCGCCTTCGGAAGCAAGTGTGCTTACGCCGGGATATGCGGCAAGGACGGCTGTCAGTAGTGCGGCGGTCAGTAGACGATGCTTTTTCATATGAATTCCTCCTTTGTATTGGATTTTCGGAGCTGCAGGAGCAGCCCGACATGCATCCGGTCCTGAAAATATTCTGCCGGATTCCTATATAGGAAGGTCCGGCGGCATTGTTCTGTCGCCGGGCCTGGGGGGGAAAGAGAGGATAAAAGGCAGACTGCAAACTGCTGTGACAGGATTTGCAGTCGGATAACAAACCATACTTTACAAATCATAGTAATTATGTTATAATACTTAATAAAATAAAGTAAACTGTAAAATATAGTATTGTTTTTATACCTCTCAAAAAATAAAATAACACAAAACATACAGGATGTCAATTTTGTTTACAGTGGAACAGGGGACGGTTCCTCGTTCCAAAAAACACAGGGGGACGGTCCTTTTGTGTTCGAAACACAGGGGGACGG